>JAIRNJ010000072.1 GCA_031258115.1 Treponema sp.
TTTTCTCAAATTATTTTTCTCCAAAATCTACCCTAATATATTTCCGGTTGGGGGGGGGGGGCGGCGAGTAACAAAAGCATGCCAAGTTTGGCTATTTCAGGGAAATTTTTTAGGAAAAATGTTTCCATACGCATACTTACTGATGATACTATGCCTTATCATGTCTGTCAAGGCTTTGACCGGCAGTTTGACATGTACTGATATATCCCATTTGCTTCAATAACAGTATTTTGGTATAATTTAACAATGCATGCGGCAATACATTACGCCCGGGGCCCGGAAGGACGCTTGAACCGGCTGATTCCGGTTTTTATTCTCTGCCTGCTCCCCTTGCTCAACTGCGCCGGCGGGGAAAACGCTGCGGAACTAAAAGTCTATGTTACAAACTCGGGGAAGAAGTATCACCTGGAAAGCTGTTCATCTCTCCGTAAATCAAAGATAGCCATTAGTCTTGGCGATGCGGTAAAATCCGGATACGGGCCCTGTTCGATATGCAAACCTCCTCCGGCCTCTCCGGATTCCGCCGAATACGAGGATGCGGATTCCGGGCCGCTTTACCGGGTCAATACGGCGCAGCTTGTATCAAGTTCCGGCGCCGACCTTTCCCGGATGCTCAGGGCGGAAGTTGTTGCCCATGTGGACGGAGATACGGTACGGGTACGGATTAGCAATCCTCCGGAAACTCTGGGCGCCGTGGAAACTATCCGCATGCTGGGAGTGGATACCCCGGAGACGGTACATCCCAGCCGGCCTGTCGAAATATTCGGGAAGGAGGCCAGCGATTTTACCAGGGTCCGGCTTTTGGGAAAGAATGTGCTGCTTGCCTTTGATTGGGATCTCCGGGATCGTTATGGCAGAATTCTCTGTTATATTTATACCGAAGACGGTGCCTGCCACAATGCCGCCCTCATCCGGGAAGGCTATGCCCATGCCTACACCCGTTTTACCTTTCAATTCATGGAAGAATTCCGGGAACTGGAAAAAGAGGCGCGCGAACAGGGGCGGGGGCTTTGGGCGGATAATTGAATGAAGGCATATCTGGATATTGTAAAAAAAATTCTTGCCGAAGGATACCGGAAGCATAACCGCACCGGTATGGATGCCCTGTGTATTTCCGGCACGATGTTTGAGCACGACATGGCTTCGGGCTTTCCCCTGCTCACCACCAAAAAAGTACCCTTCCGCCTGGTGGCTTCCGAACTGGAATTTTTTATAAGGGGTATCACGGACAAGGAATGGCTTAAAGAGAGAAAGAACCATATCTGGGATGAATGGTGCAGCCCCGACCTTGTTCCCTACAATTTGAATGACGAAACCCAAAAACGGATGATGGCCCAGCGGGATCTGGGGCCAATTTACGGATGGCAGTGGCGGCATTTCGGCGCCCGCTATGAAGGATTTGACAGCGATGCCGCGGGTAAGGGAATAGACCAGCTCCGGGAAGCGGTAGAATTACTGAAAAAAGATTCCGATTCAAGAAGAATAATTGTTTCGGCCTGGAATCCCCCGGATCTCAAACACATGGCCCTTCCGCCCTGCCACTACAGTTTCCAGCTCATTGTCATTGGCACAAGGCTCAATCTGCTCTGGAACCAGCGTTCCGTGGATGCAGCCCTGGGGCTTCCCTTTAACATTGCAAGTTATGCCCTGTTGCTCCATCTTTTGGCCAGGGAAGCCGGGCTTGATGAAGGAAAACTCACCGGCTTTCTGGGGGACACCCATATCTATGTAAACCATGTTGAGGCCCTCAAGACCCAGCTTGAACGGGAACCCAGGCCGCTTCCCTCCCTCCTTACGGAAAATTTCTCGTCCGTATTCGATTGGCAGTACACGGATTCTGTTGTCGAAGGATACGATCCCTTCCCTGCCATCAGGTTTGATATTGCGGTATGAGCGAAATCATCATTATTGCCGCTATGGCGGAAAACCGGATCATCGGCAGGGACAGCCGCCTGCCCTGGTCAATCGGCGAAGACATGAAACATTTCCGGGAGCTTACCAGGGGCTGGCCCTGCATCATGGGACGGAAAACCTGGGAAAGCCTGCCGAAAAAACCCCTGCCCGGAAGACCCAACATTGTTGTTTCCAAATCCCTGACCCAAGGCAGCGAAGCGGCAGTATTTCCATCCCTCGAAGAAGCGCTTGAACATTGCAGGGATTCCGCAAAAGTATATATTTGCGGCGGCGAAATGATCTACCGGGAAGCCATGGAATATGCGGACTCCATTGAACTTACCCTGATTCGTGCCGAATATGAGGGGGACGCATTTTTTCCGGAATTCGACTCTTCTCTCTGGGAAGAACAAGAACGGGAAGATCATGAAAATTTTTCGTTTATACGTTACCGCCGCAGAAATACCGCATCAACAGAAAAACCGTTAAAAAAAACATAACGGAACAGGCTTGTTCCGAATATCCAGTGTCTGTCCACAAAGCCGGTTACTTTGCGGCCAGATCATTTTAAGGCAGTCGCGGCATACAATGCCGAGTCTATAATGTGTCTGCATTATAGACAGACGCTATCTAATGTGCTTTTCCGCTTATTTCGTCTATATGGATCTTCCAGATAGCGGTATGCTCCAGTCCCTTGCTGATTTCAGCATCAAAATTGTGTATGTTACGCGGTGCATAGCGCTCACAGATAAGACGAAGGGCGCGGATTTTTTCATTCGGATCGGTCACTTCTTCCGCAGTCCCAAACACAACAGCCGAATCGTAGCTTACCGTATTCTTTTCCTGCACCACTTCCGCCCTTGACACAAAGGAAAGACAAACCCGCTTCTCGCGGCGCATGTTGTCAATCTTGTGCCCCTCACGGGCGCCATGAATATAGAACCAATCGCCCTCCCGGACAGGAGAAAGCGCAATGCTGTAGGGACTTCCGTCATCATTCACCGTGGCAAGGCTGGCAAAAAGACATTTATCCGCCGCCTCAAGGGCAAATTCCCGGGACATCTCCCGGTCTTTCCTTCTCATGTTCCGCATACAGACTCCTTTGTTCAAGCCTAGCATATTTTTCCGCCCTGGTGTATACTTGTACAATGATTCGTCCGGTCGGCCCCGCGGATGCCGAAGCCATCTGTGCCATCTACAATTACTATGTTGAAAATACGGCTATCACATTTGAAGAAGAAAAGATAAGCGTTGCCGAAATGGAAAACCGTATTCATAATGTCGTCTCCGCTTATCCATGGCTTGTCTTTGAAGAAGATGCCGGGCTTGCCGGTTACGCCTATGTACAGAGATGGAGGGAAAGGGCAAGTTACCGTTTTTCCGCGGAGGATTCCATCTATGTGCATAAAAATTTTTTGGGCAGGGGAATCGGCGCCGCTCTTCTGGAACGGCTTCTTGATGAGGTAAAGAAAACTTCCGTCCATGCGGTGGTCGCGGGAATAACCATACCGAATGACAGAAGTATTGCGCTCCACGAAAAATTTGGTTTTACAAAAATTGCCGAATTCAAAGAGATAGGATTCAAACTGAATACCTGGCTTGGCGTAGGATTCTGGGAATTGATAATTGAAAAAGGAAAATCTGTATGAGCACCATTACCGTTCTTGCTTTGACTGCATTTCTTTCATTTTTGCCTATATCGGAACTGAGGGGAGGAATTCCCTTTGCCGTTGCCAACGGCATACCCTGGTATCTGGCCTATATATACTGCGTCATCCTCAATGCCCTGGTAGCGCCGGCCTGTTGGATCTTCCTTTCAACCCTTCATAAACTTTTTCTTAAAATGAAATGGTACGAAAACCTGTTTGACCGCTTTATTAACCGCGCCCGGAATAAACTTTCAAAGGGAGTTGAAAGATGGGGCTGGGCCGGTATTGCGGTCTTTGTCGCCGTTCCCCTGCCGGTTACCGGTGCATGGACAGGAACCCTGGGCGCATGGGTGCTTGGTATCAGCAAGAGGCGTACCATGCTGGCGGTAATCATCGGAGTCTCTGCCGCCGGAATTATCGTCACCGCGGTTGTGACGCTGGGTATTCAGGCTTTAAGTTTCTTTGTAAAGGAATTGTGAGGCATGTTCAAAATTACCGGCAAAGAATCTTGAAGAGTACGGGAAGCCGGGCGGCACGGCCGTCTAACTGTTTCTGTATATTTCCCACATTACTATTGACGCGGCGCATGCCGCATTCAGCGAATTAACGCTGCCGGAAATGGGAATCTGTACAACTTCATCACATATATCTTTCAGGTGAACACTCATCCCCTTCGCTTCATTTCCCACAATTATCATTACCGGTTTTTTCAATCTTTCATGTTTTATGGAGACACTTCCCCCGGAATCTGTTCCAATAACCAGCATGTTGGTCCTTTCTTTTTCTTTTTTTATAAACTCATCCAGTACCTGCGCGGATTCAATATAAACTATCCTGGTGTGAAAAACGCTTCCCAGGCTTGCCCGGATTACCTTGGGTTCATAGACATCAATCCCATGGCCTGTAATAAAAATTGCATCAACGTTAAACGCATTTGCAGAACGCACTATCGACCCCAAATTGCCGAAATCACCCGGTCTGTCAAAGGCTACTATAAACGGACATTCGGGTAAATTAAGCCCGTTCAGTTTTTCTGCTTTTACCCTTGCCGTTATCAATAATTCCGAAGGATTTGTCCGATCGGAGAGAAGCGCATATAACTGCGGAGACATCTCTATTATTTTTGCCTGTTCATGTGTCCGTATTACACCGGCAGCCCAATCCGATACTCTGTTTATATCCGCCATTATGATGCGTGTAATTTCGAGATTCGCCTTTAGGGCCTGCTTGATGCATTCGGTGCCTTCAACAAAAATTTCACGTTTCTTATTCCGTTTTGAACGGTTCAATTTGAGGGACTGTATGATTTGAAATTCCGCATTCTCCGAACCGATTACCAGCTTCCGCATACTAGCTGTACTTAAAACAATCCTTTGCCTTTTGATCAAATTCCTGAATATGATTCAAAAACCAGTCCCGGATAAACAGGGCTATTTCCAGCAGATTCAGGGCCTGCCTGCCTGCCAGAACATCGTCACTGATCCTGGTAAGGGTTTCGATCATCTTGTCATGCTCGGTTTTATGGCTTTGATACCCTTCGTAATTCTGCGCCAACATGGCGGCCTGTTCGGTATCAAAGTGCTTCTGCAAAAAAATAATCCCCGGCTTTATGACCAGGGAAAAGTAATCAGACTCCGCCTTTTTGTTCCCCGTGCTGTGCCCAATGGCATCATTCACGAAATTCATCAACTCCTTATGCTGGGAATCAATTTCCTTGTTGCCGACTGAATAATTTTGCTGCCAAACAATAAACTCTAACTGAGCCATAATCCAATATATCACGGGGCAAACAAAGGTGCAAGGTATTTTTTAAAAGAGTAGTTATGTTTCATTCGTAATGAAAGGTGAATATTCCACCCAGCGCACACGGCCGGCCTTTACCGCTTCCCGGGGCCGCTTTTCCTGATCGTTCAGGTTTTTTGCAGTCCCGGTCTTTACCTCCAGAAATATCACCTCGGTAATCTCAGTATTCACAAGAATGCTGTCTTTTGCTAGTATTTTCGTATGAATATTCGGGAAAAACTCAATACAATAGCCAAAGAACGAATACTGATCCTCGACGGGGCAATGGGTTCCCTCATTCAGGCGGAACATTTAAGCGAGGAAGATTTCCGCGGCACGAACGGTTCGGGAAACGGACGTTTTGCCGGGCATCCCGTTGCCCTCAGGGGCTGCAATGATATTCTCTGCCTCTCCAAACCGGAACTTATCAGCAGAATTCACAGGGACTATCTGCAGGCGGGCGCGGACATCATCGAAACCTGCAGCTTTAATTCCACCGCCGTATCCCTGGCAGACTATGGTCTTGCGGACATGACCTGGGAAATAAGCCGGGCCGCGGCGGCACTGGCAAGAAAAGCGGCGGATGCATTTTCTACACCGCAGAAACCCCGTTTTGTTGCAGGCAGTATAGGCCCTACGGCCAAAAGCGCCGGTATTTCCAACGATATGGAGGATCTGTCCAAACGGAATATCTATTGGGATGAACTTGCCGAGGCCTACTATGACAATGCCCGCGGCCTTCTGGACGGCGGCGCCGATGTTCTCCTTCTGGAAACCATCTTTGACACCCTCAACGCCAAAGCCGCCCTCTTTGCCGTCAGCCGCCTCTGCGAAGAGCGGAATGAAGATATTCCGGTAATGATTTCCGCTACCGTTAATGAAAATTACCGTATCCTTTCGGGGCAAATGATAGACGCTTTTGCCGCATCGGTACTGCATGTCAGGCCCCTCTCCATCGGCCTCAACTGTTCCTTTGGCGCAGAAAAACTAAAGGAGCCATTGAAGATCCTGTCGGCCCTCGTGCCCTGTCTCTCATGCGTCTACCCGAATGCGGGCCTGCCCAACCATGAAGGCAGCTACGACGAAAGCCCGGAATCCATGGCTTCAAAGATTGAAGACTACTTCAGGGAAAGTCTGGTGAATATCGTCGGGGGTTGCTGCGGTACTACTCCCGCGCATATTGCCCGTATCGCGGAAAAGGCGGCTCAGTACAAGCCCCGGCTCATACCGTCTGCCCCGCGGAAAATGTTTCTTTCCGGCCTGAAACTGCTAAAACCGGAAAAGGCACAGGGCCCTGTCATTATCGGCGGACAGACTAACGACGCCGGGCATAATGAGTTTTTCGGCTTCATCAGGGAAGGAAACTACGATGATGCGATAGAAACGGCGCAGGACATGATTGAAAGCGGCGCCTCGATCATCAATGTGTGCATGGATAGTACGGGCTTTGACAATGCGGGAGAGGCAATAAGATCTTTCATCAATCTGGCTCAGTGTTTCCAGGCTGTCGCCACCGTCCCCTTCATGATCGGCAGTACGGATTTTGATGTTATCGAAAAAGCCCTTAAATGCCTTCAGGGTAGACCTATAGTTGCATCCCTCAATCTTAAAGACGGCAAAACAGAGTTTCTACGCAGGGCTCGTCTTGCGGGGCGCTATGGTGCGGCAGTAACAGTAACACTGATCGATGAACAGGGAGAGGCGGTTTCGCTTGAACGCAAGATCGCTGTTGCGGAACAGAGTTACAAACTTCTTGTTTTTTCGTCTTTCCCTCCGGAAGACATTATTATTGACCCTCTGGTATTCCCTCTTTCTTCGGCAGGAGAAGAGGCCTCCTCTGCGTTGAATTTTATCCGCTGCTCTGAATGGATACGGAAAAATTGTCCGGGAGTGCAGATTCTGGGGAACGTTTCAAAGCTCTCATTCGGTTTCCCCGGTAGTGATGCTGTCAGAAACGCCATACATGGCGTGTTTCTCAAACATGCGGGAGAGGCGGGACTCAGTATGGCAATCGTCAATCCGGAAAGCCTCTGCCACTACGATGAAATCGAAACGGACCTGAGGGAAACCATTGAAGACCTGATCCTCTGCAGAAAACCTGATGCCTTGAAACGTCTTCGTGAGTTAAGCTGATCTGAGCACATAGTGCTCTGGCAAATAATGCTCTAGCCTTCTTCCGGAATTCCCTCATCCGTCTGTTTGGTTTTCTTTCGCATTTCCTGCTTGAAGATTACATCCGCATCGATCTTGGTATCCACGCCGAAGAGGGGCATGATTCCTTCGCCGTTGACACTGCGGAAGAGGGGCCCCGGACGGTTCTCATAGGCCCAACTGGAATCATTATTCACCAGGTGATCCAGAACGGTACTCACGGCCAGGGTAAAGAAAATCAGGGCGGCATTGTTCCGTTTCCTGGGGGCCAGCAGGGCATCCAAACGGCGGGAAAGAGGATTGGGAACTTCAAAGTTGTACGGCTCCCAGGGATTATCAATGCCGTCGCAGGGAGCCATGGCCTCGGCTCCTCCCTGCCTGTTCCCCTGTTCTATCCCTGCGGCTACCGCGGTCAGATATTTTCGTAAAATACGTATCTCCGGATACAGGGGATTAATCGCATTTTTCTGGAAAGGGCTGGTTATGATTGATTCGAATTTATAGTGAGGCAGAAAGTAGATCCGCTTGGCCCAGTGCAGTTCGTTGATAAGCCGTTTGACATAGTTGGAATTGTGGGAATCGGCGGTATTTTCCAGAATATTGCAGTATTCCGTTAAGCGCGGTAGATACTCTTTTACAAAACTCTGGTCAATATAACTGCGCCAGTTGTTGATAATCGGATTAAGGTAATCTTCAACCTTAACCGGCTGCCCATCCGCTCCCGCTATCACTCCGAAGGTAACATAACGGAGCGCAAAGAAGAGTTCTTCCAGCACTCTGAGTAAAATCACTACCTGCTGGAGAGGATCTGTGGGGGCAATCAGCTCATAGCCTTTTTTCAGGCCGAACATGTCGGTAAAGTAGGGATAGAGATCGGGAAACGAAGAAAGCCGATCCCAGCCTGCCTTGGGAAAGAGGGCTTCCAGTGCGGCGATACCCCGGTTCAGAGCCTTTTTTTCCGCCTCCAGGGCCTTCTTCTTTGCCTTTCTTTCGATTACCTCAGGATCATCAGGATCTTCATCCTCTTCATTTTCACCTTCCTCCGAACTTTGAGCGGTTTCATTCCCCTCTGTTTCGGGCACTTCCTCCACCTCTTCGGCTTTTTCTTCCCCGTCTATCTCTCCGGAGGGAGCCATACTGGCCGGATCAATCCGGTCTGTTTCCTGGGCGCCGATAAAAGCCAAAAAACGGTTTTTCCGTTCCACAAAAAACCGTTCATAAGAGATATACCGGTTGGAGAGAAGTTTCAAAAGCATCGGGTAGAGAAGGTAATGGATCTCCCGGCGTATGTTACCAAAGGAAACCAGAGAATTACGGATAAGATCCTGATACTTTTCCTTGGCATCCATGGGGTTTTCAATATAGAGCAGCTTGTAAAGAAGTTTGTAAGCCCCCTTTAGATGGGCTTCGATATCAAGGAGTTCCAAAACAAAAAGCGGTCTGTAGATTGCCTTGAGGATATCTGCAAACTCAATCATCTTTGCGTTTCGGGGATGGGACTGGATCTTGGAAAAATCGGAAGCAATCTTTTCAATGTTCCAGTAACGAATCGTATCCAGAACGGCATATACAAAGGGACTGGTACGCCTTAATTTTTCATTCCGCTTCATGTTATTCCGGGGGAAAAGGGTGCGGGTACAGGTAACCAGTTGTTCAATGCGCTTGTAGTACTCAGGAAAACGCTTGTTTATAAAAAGCGGGCTTATATAATCGGGGGCTTCCCCAAAAACAGCCAGCATGGAACTCAATACCTGACCTGCAGACTTTATATCAAATTCGGGCTGCCCCGCAAAACGATCCATCTTGAGCCGGTCAAAATAATTCGGCTTTACCGGAACAGCCGGATCATCATCGGAATACGATTCGCGCCTGTGGGGCTGTTTTGCCTGCGCCCTGGTTTCGTCTGCCGGCGATTCGACCGTTCTTCTCGGCCGGCTCCGGTCATCGCCGCGGGATCTGCCGCCTTTGTTTCCAACGACCACTTCCACTGTTTCATGCCTGACCCGGCGCGGCCTGGGTTTGGCCTGTTCTGCAGTCCGTTCGTAGCCTACTTCACCGCCCAGGATCTGGGCCATGCGCTTGGCTTCCGACTCATCCACTCCCAATTTTCCCCGCACCCGGGCCAATTCTCCGGGCGCATAGATTGCTTTATTATTCTTTGCCATTTCTATATACGCAGATAGAGCTGCTCCCCCGTACTCCAGAGGTTTTTAACCTGAATCTCTTCCCCCCCGGAACTTACCAATACCCCATTATAATACCCCAACGGGGTTATGTATTCAGAGTTGATAAACAACAGATTCCGGCTGTTGCGCACCGCTTCTTTCGGGCTAAACACCAGATCCACCATACCCTCCATGTCCTGTATAATCCAGTCGGAACCAATGCCCCCGGGCATGGTGATCTTTACCGGCGGAAGCAGGCTAAGTCCGTCATCAAGCCACAGGACATTCTCGTTATTTTTGTAGGCTTCCCTGGTCTGGTTTTCCGCCAGACTGAAGCCAAAACGGCGGCCTTTCTCGTCCAGACCGAAACCGTTACACCAGTTGGCCCGCATCCGGTAGGGAAAAAAACCCTTAAAATCGCCGAAAATCCCGCTGGTTTTTCCGGGATCCAAAAAATAGTGCTCTCCGCCAAAAACCAGATCCCCCCGTACTGCCGCCAGTGTCTTAAAGGCATACATGCATCTCCGCCCGGAAAAAGGCAAACATACAGACATGGCGCCGGTCTTCTGCGCGCTTACGTCAAATTCCGCATGAGCGGTAAAGGAAGGCCTTTTACTGCTTGCCTCAATATTCAGATCCAGCTTAATTGTATCCGCATCAAGCCAGTCATGGATGCGGAAGAAAAAAACCCAGGAATGGGAATCTACCGCCGCATTGGCAAGCCCCTTCGGCAGCTGCCAGCCCGAAAGGGGGATGGTCTTTATAAACTGAAGCTTCTTCCCCGAAGTTTTATCATACAGAAGAATCTGGGCCATCCGGTAGACTTTTAGATTAGAAAAGAGCGCCTCCATTAAAAACCGCTCGTCCTGGATAATAAAAGTTTCCCATTCTTTTATTCTGAGATCCCGTATCCAGCGCGGAGACGGAAATCTGTAAGGATTCTGAATATCCAGGAGATCCACCCCCTGAAAGGCGCCTGTCCAGGTCCCAAAAAGAGGGACGCCTTTATCAATCGGACTCGGCCGGCTTTCCTGAAATTCCCGTGTGTACATCTGGTTCAGTATACCACCCTATTGATCAAATTATGTTCTCATATCCTGAAAAATGCAAAAATTCAGAACCGCTTTTGCTATGTATCTTTCCAGTGCCACACAGGGAAAGAAAGTTCAGAAGCATCGTCCCCACGGGCGCTAAACGGATTCCTTCTCCCAAAATCCGGCAGCCAGCCGCTGCTTCTTACCGGTTCCTGACAGTAGCCCTCTTCAATACCTAATTCACCGAGCCAGTCCAATACCTGTTCATACTCCTCCTGAGTCACATAACGCATATACGGTGTGCGCAAGCCTGTAACATTGACCGGCGTAAACTGTGTCATAATCGAAACCATCGCCCTGTTTTTGGCGTTTTCGGGTTTAGTGGGAAAGCCGGGCTTTAGGCCGGTTTCCCAAGAGCCTGTTCCGAAAAAACCTGAGTTTTGGAACAGGTTCAGATGAGCAAGCCACTGCAATACCTCCCTGGTGGATTCCGGATGACCGGGCAATATAAGATGACGGACAATAATAAACGAGTGGGGGAAGGAAAGCATCTTCAGTATTGCAGCCTTTGCCCTTTCCGGGTAATCCGCGGCATTGAAATACCGGGAAGCCAGCGCAGGATCGAGGGTTTTAAGGTCGGGAAGCCAGGCGTCTACCCTTGCGCCGAGTATCTCCAGAGCTTCTTCGGTTTCATAGGCGGAACTGTTCCAGAGTACCGGTATCTTCAAACCCCGCTCTCTGGCGCGGTCAATGCCTTCGGCAAGTGCAGGAATTGCATGGCTCCCGGTAACAATATTGATATTTTCCGCTCCCTTTCCCTCAAGGGCAATACAGATGGCGGCAAATTCCCCGGAAGAAACCTCCCGTCCCATGGTTTCTGCGTCCACAGGCCGTGAAATCTGCCAGTTCTGACAAAAGGTACAGCCCAGATTACAACCGCTTACAAAGATAGTTCCGGAGCCCCCCTGCCCGGTAACGGGAGGTTCCTCTCCCCGGTGTATGGAGGCACATGCCAGGCGCAGGGCCGCGGTCTCCCTGCAGTAGCCCCGTTCCCCCCTCAAACGGTTCACGCCGCATCGGCGGGGGCAGAGATTACAATGTTCGTAAAGGGATGTCACGGCAGATCTTCGGTCCCGGCCGCATGGTTTTGCGCCGCTATCGCCTTTTCAAGCCGCCGCAATGTTGCCCTGAGCCCTTCATCGTGGATCTTGTCCCAGGAAATTTTGCCGTCGATCTTTTCTTCCGTTTCTTCAGACGGCTCCCGGGGCGGCAGAACAGGTGTCTCAGACCCGGAAACTCCGGTTTCCCCGCGCTCTTTGGCAAGAAAAAAAGCAATACCGGTAACTCCCTTTTCGGGAAAACGCCGCTGAAAATCGTAGAGCAGTTTCCTTTCTTTGGTCTGTAAAAGCTGAATCCAGCCGGGGTGCTCCGTCTCAATAAGCACCACGCCCTTTTCAAATTCCTTTATCCGGGAATGGAAACCCGCCGCGGCAATATGGTTTTTTTCGGTAATATCTTCCCAGGATTTGAAAAAATCAGAGTATCCCCGCACTGTTTCGGCCAGTTCAGGACCAATCATGGCCTTGATTATGTCTCCGACCTTTCTCATTATATATCCATCATACCGGCTCCAGAGAGCCCTGTACAAGGCGGTATATCAGGGTGTCGTCTTTTTTATAGGCCTGATAGGGCTCTTCGGGCAGGAAAGTGTAGAAGGCCTGGGAATATGAAGGAAGAACAGCCAGAAAACGCCTGCGTTTTTCCCCGTCCATCTCCAGCAGCACATCATCCAGAAGCAGAACCGGGTCTTTCCCCGCCGCCTCCCGGTAAATTTTAGCCTGGGCGGAACGGAGAAGCAGGGCCAAAAGCCGGCGCTGCCCGGTGGAAGCGGTTCCGGTAAATTCGTTTCTTTCCCGGTAAAAAGTGTAGCGGTCACGGTGGGGGCCCGAAAGACTCAAGCCCGCTGCAAATTCCGCCTGCCTTTTTTCCAGAAGGGTTTTTTCAGCGTCTTCCTTCCGTTTCCAGGAACTCTGGTAGCGTACCTCCAGCCCTTCAATGCCGGATACTTCCCCGTAAAGGCGGGTAAAAAGCCGGGAGAACTGTTCCGCCGCCTCTTCACGCTTCTCCATCAGGGAGAGACCGTAACTTACAAGCTGGGGATCAAGCACATCCAGTACCGGAACGGCCTGGGTATACTGGCCTCTCAAACGGCAATCCCGGAGCAGGGCGTTCTTTTCCTTGAGAACCCGGCGGTAACGGCGAAACATGTCAAGATACACGGGGTCCATCAGACTTAAGGTCTGATCGAAAAACCAGCGCCGTTTCTCGGGGCTTCCGCTTACAAATTCCATATCTTCATGGCAGAAAACTATGCAGGGAGCTATGCCGAGCAGTTCTTTCCGGTCTGTTGCGGTCTTCCCGTTGATACGGATGCTCTTTTTTCCTCCTTCATACTTTACCAATACCTGATCCAGCAAAGGGTCATCATAGCTAAGGGAGACGGAGAAGGCATAAGACTTTGTTTCATGTCCGCTTGGTTTTTTACGGTCAGACTTTTCATCAAAACGGGCCAGTTCCCTGTCGGCAGCTCCCCGGAACGAAGAAGCGTAGGCGGAATAATAGACAGCTTCAATAAAATTGCTTTTTCCCTGCCCGTTTTCACCGATCAGAAAAATATCTTTAGCGCGGGTATCCGTAATTCCATCGGTTAAATTTCTAAAGAAGACGGTTTGAACGGAACGGATTATCACTTTGTCAGTTTTGCATCGGCATGACAATGTGAAAGAAGTCTTTTTCCGTCACCGGCACAATGGTTATGGCCTTTGTCGTATCGGTAAACCGGATACAGATTTCTTCATCATCCATTACCTTGAATGGTTCCTCGATATAACGGTAATTGAGGGCTATGGATAACTCTTCACCCTCATACTTGCAGGGGATCTCTTCCCGTGCAACGCCGATATCGTTTTCTTCAGAATAGACAGACACCGAACCGGAGGCCAGACCCAGGTATATCCGCCGGGATTTCTGTTCCACAAGAAGGGATACACGCCTCAGGGCGTCCAGCATTTCAAGCCGATTAACGATGAACATACTGTTCTGAGATTCGGGAATCACCCGTTTGTAATTGGGAAAGGGGCCTTCAATGAGTACCGACGAAAGATTATAGCTTCCAAAACGGACAAAAAGGGTCTTATCGGTGACGGAAATTGATACCAGTCCCTCATCTCCTGTCCTTTTCATCAGAATGGTAAGTATCTTCGGCGGTATAATGACTCCGGAAAAATCCTTTATTTCATCTCCTATTGGTTTACTGATATAGGCAAGGCGCCGTCCATCGGTAGCCACCATGGCAATATTCCCGTCAGCCTTTTCCAGATGAACTCCGTTCATAAAATACCGGGTTTCATCATCAGAAACCGCAAAAACGGTCTGCATGATCATATCCTTAAAGTCTTTTACGGGTATTTCAAAGTATTTTTCGGAAGAAACGGGAAATTCGGGAAATTTTTCAGACGAAATGCTCTTCAACTGAAATTTTATCTTTTTATTACTTGGTTTGATGATCGATTTTGTATCAAACTGTTCAAATTCCAGTTCTCCTTCGGGAATAGCATTGAGAATCCCCAGGAATTTATCCCCAAGTACCGTGGTAGCTCCTGTTTCGCTGACAGTTACAGGCATCCGGGTTTCAAAACTAACCTTTGTGTCCGTAGCTTTTATCACAAGGGAATCTTCCCCTGTCTCCAGATAGATATTGGACAGGATCGACATGGCATTCTTTGTGGAAACGATTTCCTGGGCCATGTTTATTTCTTTCAGCAATATGTCTTTATCGCAGCTAAACTTCATTTATGCACTCTCCTTGAGGACGTTCCGGGATTGCTTGTTCCGGGTTGTCCTTTCTTGTTACTATTATATAATATATATAAATTTAGTAGTAGTATTAGTAAGCAGAAGTATATGTGGAAAACGTATCTAATTCCTTGTATTATAAGGAGTTAGCTTTCCAACAATCCGGCCTGTTATTGTTCCTTCTTTCCACAATGTTCACCTGGTTTCCGTTTATACACCTCTTTTCAATACCTTTTCCACAATTAATGCCTGGCGCTTTCCTCCCGAATCAGTCGTTTAAGGTTATCTATGGTCGGCTGCATGGTAGGATCGGACTGAAGGGTATCCCGTATCACATTGCAGGAATGCATAACCGTGGTATGATCCCTTCCTCCAAAGTCCTGGCCTATCTCCGTGGTGGAGTATTCTGCAATTTCATAAGAAATATACATGGCAATGTGCCGCGCCAGGGCGATATTTTTGTTTTTCTTCCTCCCTTTGAGATCGTTGGGAGTAAGGGAAAAATAAGAGGCCACGATCCGGCGGATAAGATCTATTGAAAGATTCTCCATTTTTGGGGAGGCGAACATATCCCGCAGCAGATTTTGGGCTATTTCCAGGGTTATGGGTATCTTTTTCAGTTCCGCATAGGGAATCAGGGTGTTGATGGCCCCCTCAAGATCCCGGATATTGGTGGAAATATTCTTGCCGATAAGGTCAATTACGGTATCCGGAATGTTTATACCCCGTTCATTGGCCTTTTTTTTGAGAATAGCACAGCGGGTTTCATACTTTGGAGGCTGCAGATCCACCTTGAGGCAGAGTTCAAACCGCGATTTGAGTCGTTCAGGGATCTTTTTCAACTCCGAAACAGGCCGGTCACAGGTAAAGACGATCTGTTTTTTTGCCTCCAGAAGAGAATTGAAGGTATGGAAAAGCTCTTCCTGAACCTGTTCCTTATCCTGAAAGAATTGGATGTCATCCATGAGAAGAACATCGGTCATACGGAATTTGTTTTTGAAGGCCGCCGAGGTATTTTTATCCCCAATCGCCTGGATAAACTCGTTGAGAAAATTTTCGGAAGTGATGCATATTATCTTACAATCCGAATTCTGATAAATAAAGCTCCCGATGGCGTGCATCAGGTGGGTTTTGCCCAGGCCGACACCTCCGTAGATCAGGAACGGGTTGTAGGAAGTTCCCGGATTAAGCCCGATAGCCTTGGCTACGCTTACCGCATAGTCATTATTTTCCCCGACAATATAGCGTTCAAAGGTATAATCTTCCCGGAGCTGGGAATGTTTGGATTTTTTTTCGGTTTTCTTCTCTGCCGGGGCCCTTGTTTTGGCTTTTGCCTTTTCCGAATCGCTTTCGGTCTCTTCCTTTTGGATGGTTTCCCGTTTTTTGGAAGGGATAACCTCAAAAGCCAGATGAATTTCCCGGCCTGTAAGTTCCAGAAGCTTGACTTCAAGCAGGGTATGATACCGGCGCTGAATCAGCCGATCCAGATAAAAGTTTGAAGGGACTGCAACGGTAATGGTATCCCCGGCAGAAGAGAGAAATTCAAGATCAAACCAGACGGGAAAAGCCTGTTCACCCATCTCCTGACGGGCCAGTTTAAGCGCTTCCTGCCAGAATATTTCATACTCAGATATAGCCATTTTTAAACCTTTACCGGAGAAGGATTATGTAGCGGAACTTTCAGTACACCGGGCCTGCTCGGCGGATGTTATGACTTCCTCTACCGGTTATTAACATATTATTCACAGGCTCTGCCGTTCCTGTAGACAGGAAAAGACAGAGCGCCGGACATTTCAGACTTCCGCCCCCTTAACGCCTGATTGGTAAACCACAGCTAATTCCTTGTAATACAAAGAAATAAGCTGAAAAAAATAAGGACTTACGAAAGAAACCTTCCGGGGCGATTTCCGCTCATCCTTTTTAAGGATATCCGCCTTCTTTATCCACAGTTTGTACACAAATGTCTGTGAACCATGCAGCGAAGCTTCCAGCACACCATGCAGCGAAGCTTTGAGCACACCGTGCGGTGGAATTTCAGGCCGCCGCATTTCCCTTCATTTGTCTCAGTTTATGTTGTCTTTACTTTTTTATGCAAGATAGGTAAGATGGAAAGGTGAATTCCGCTTATTCAGCACAAAATATTCAGGTTCTTAAGGGTCTTGAGGCAGTTCGTAAACGTCCCGGCATGTATATTGGGACGACCGGCATTGATGGTCTGCATCATCTGGTATTCGAGGTCGTAGACAACTCCATTGACGAGGCCATGCAGGGCTTCTGTGACGATATTCTGGTGGTCCTGGAGGGGAACGATGTAGTCCGGGTAGAGGATAACGGCCGGGGCATTCCTGTCGATATTCACCCTACCGAGCATGTAAGCGCCCTGGAACTGGTCATGACCCGGCTTCATGCGGGGGGCAAGTTCGACAAAAAGAGCTACAAGGTTTCCGGCGGCCTCCACGGCGTGGGAGTTTCGGTGGTCAATGCCCTCTCCGAATGGTGCGAGGCATTTGTCCACATCGACGGCAAAATCCATACCCAGCGCTATAAAATCGGTATTCCGGAAGGCCCCGCCGGCGAGATTGGAACAACGGAAAGACGGGGCACCATAGTCCGTTTCAAAGCCGATTCTTCAATCTTTGAGAGTACCACCTACAATTTCGACGCCCTCTCCAACCGCCTGCGGGAGCTGGCCTTCCTCAACAAGGGCCTTAAAATCACCATTCGGGACGAGCGGCTTTCCACTCCCAAGTCCCACGAATTCAGGTTTGACGGCGGTGTAAAGAGCTTTGTGGAGTATCTCAACGAGAGCAAAACCGTGCTCTACAAAGAGCCTATATTCATCGGGGGAACCAGGGACGATGTAGAGGTGGAATGCGCCATCCAGTACAACGACGGTTTCAACGAAATCATGTATTCCTTCGTCAACGATATCAATACCAGAGACGGAGGAACCCACCTTGTGGGTTTCAAATCCGCCCTTACCCGGACTCTGAATGAGTGCCTTAAAAAGAGCAAACAGGTCAAAAAACTGGACGAAAGTCTTTCGGGTGACGATGTGCGGGAAGGTCTTACCGCAGTTCTTTCGGTAAAAGTGCCCAACCCCCAGTTTGAAGGCCAAACCAAGGGCAAGCTGGGAAACAGCGAAGTCAAGGGCATTGTTGAATCCCTGACCGGCGAACAGCTTGAACTCTACTTTGACCGGCATCCCGATGTAATCGCCGCCATCCTGGAAAAGAGCATACTTGCGGCCAGGGCCCGTATCGCGGCCCGCCAGGCTAGGGACGCTACCCGCCGCAAAAACGCCATGGATTCCGCGGGTCTCCCCGGCAAACTTGCAGACTGTTCCGAAAAAGACCCCAGCCTCTGCGAGCTTTTTATCGTGGAAGGCGACTCGGCCGGAGGATCCGCCAAAATGGGCCGGAACCGCCAGTACCAGGCAATTTTGAGCCTCTTCGGTAAGATGCTCAACGTGGAAAAAACCCGTATAGAAAAAGTGGTAACCAACGAGAAACTCCAGCCCATCATCGCCAGCATAGGAGCGGGCTGCGGCAGTGAATTCAATGTAGATAAAATCCGCTATCACAAGATCATTATCATGGCCGATGCCGATGTGGACGGCTCTCATATTCGTACCCTGCTCCTCACCTTCTTCTACCGCTATATGACAGAGCTTATTGAACGGGGTCACGTGTACCTCGCCATGCCCCCCCTCTACAGGGTAAGTTACGAGAAAAAGACCTTCTATGCCTACGACGATTCGGAAAAAGACCGCCTTCTCTCCGAATCCGGCCGTGACCCCGAAAAGGTAGGCGTCCAGCGCTACAAGGGCCTGGGCGAAATGAACCCCGACCAGCTCTGGGTAACCACCATGGATCCCGGCCAGCGTAACATCATCCAGGTTCACCTGGATGACGCCGTGGAAGCGGAACGCATTTTTTCTACCCTCATGGGTGAACTCGTCGCCCCCCGCCGTGAGTTTATCGAGGAGAACGCCCTCAGCGTAGCGAATCTGGACGTTTGAGCCTGTTCCAAATCTGATATTTTGAACGGCCTCATCTCTTCACGAAAATATGCGATAGTGTTAATATGAATCGTTATGCCTACTCTACCCCATGCCCTCATTCTTGAAGGAGGCGGCCTCCGCGGCAATTATACCGCCGGCGTATTGGACGCTTTTCTGGAACATGGTCTGGAGTTCCCGTATATCATCGGCGTTTCTGCCGGCGCGGGCATGAGCTGTTCCTTTGTATCAAAACAGAGGGAGCGGAACCTTCATATCCTTAAAAATTACCGCAACGATCCGCGCTATTTGTCCATCCGCAGCTTCATAAAGACCGGCGATTACTTCGGCCTGGATTTTATCTATCACGATATACCGGACAAGCTTGTGCCCTTTGACACCGAAACATTTTTGGCTTCCCCCACCCGCTTCGTATCGGTTTGTACCGACTGCGAAACCGGGGAACCGGTCTATTTTGAAAAAGGCCCCGATATACTTTCCATGATGAAGGCATCCTCGGCCATGCCTTTTGTCTCCCGGATAGTGGAATACGGTGGACGGAAGCTCCTGGACGGCGGCATTTCAGACGCCATTCCCCTGGCAAAGGCCCTTTCCGAAGGCTTTACGAAAAACATTGTGATCCTGACCCACCCGGCAGGTTACCGCAGAAAAAAGGGAATACAGCCGCCGGCCCGGTTTTTCTACCGTAAATATCCCCGGTTTATTGAAGCCCTGGGAAACTATGTGGAAAAGTACAACCAAAGCCTTGCCTTTGCCGAAGACGAAGCGGCGGCGGGCCGAACCCTGTTGATCCGCCCCTCCGTAGACTTAAAAGTAAGCCGTACCGATAAAGACATGGCAAAACTCATCGGCCTGTATGAGTTGGGATTAAAAGACGGTGAAACCGCGGCGCTTACATTGACGGCTTAGCGGGATCTTGATGGGCAGGCCTCGACCACTATCCGGCGACAAGCTGTTTTTCTTTTGGTATCCATTTTTTTATAATTGCATGCATCGCGGAGATCTCAATAGGCTTTGAAAGATAGTCATCAAATCCGTTTTCCAGGAACATTTCTTTCATCCCTACAATGGCATCGGCGGTAAGGGCAACGACAGGAATTCTTGAAAGAGATCCTTGCGGTTTATGTTTCTCCCTCTCTTTATTCATCTTTTCGGACTGCGAATGCAGAGAGCCATCGGCGGCCTGTGCTTCCAGGGTACGGATTCTGGCGGTCGTTTCGATGCCGTTCATTTCGGGCATCAGGTGATCCATTAAAACCAGATCATAGCGATTCTTTTCCATCAGGGATATTGCTTCGGCGCCGCCTGTACAGCAGTCTATCTGCATTTTATAGGGCGCCAGAAGGCCCTCCGCCACAAGGAGGTTGATTGAAACATCATCCACAATCAGTATCCGTGCGTCCGGCGCGGTAAACAAAACATCGGAATCAGCCTGTTTGGATAAATTGTTTTCATAGGCGGCGGCCTCCGCCGAGGCGGGATGCCAGGGTTCCCCTCCGGAACCGCCTATAGGCCTGGCGTCAAGAATTTTTTGAGGCAGTACCACGGCAAAGGTAGAGCCTTTGCCGTAAACCGATGTAACAGAAACATTGCCGCCCATGAGCCGGCAGAGGTTGTAGGTAATGGCAAGCCCCAGGCCCGTACCTTCAATACTGCGGTTTTTATCAATATCAAAGCGGACAAAATCTCCAAATATTTTTTTCAGGTCTTCTTCTTTTATTCCGATTCCGCTGTCGGAAATTTCAAATTTTATGTCGATGCTTTCTTTGCCGGTGATTTTGCCCGAGACTTTGAATTCGATATACCCTTCTTTTGTGTATTTAACCGCGTTGTTCAGGAGATTCAACAGTATTTGACGTATACGTATTTCGTCGCCGAAGAGCAGGTAGGGCAGGGAACTATCAACATCTACTTTAAACTCAAGGGATTTTTCATGAAGCCGTATCCCGATGATCGTTATCACATCGTTCAGGATCGAAGGGAGGGCATATTTTGCCGAATGTACTTCCATTTTTCCCGATTCAATTTTTGAAAAATCCAGAATATCATTAATGATGGCAAGAAGGCCGGCCCCCGCCTGTTTGATCTGTCCGATATAGTCCTGTACCCTGGGGCTTATGTTTTCCCGCAGAACAAGTTCGCTGATGCCGATGACAGCGTTCATGGGGGTACGAATTTCGTGGCTCATGGCGGAAAGAAACTGGCTTTTGGCCCTGTTGGCGTTTTCGCTTTGCCGGGCCTTTTGGTCGTAGAACCACATGCCCGCACCGCCTGCGAACAGGGAGAGTGTCAGGGCACAGATCAGGACGGTTCTGAGTATTGTCATGTTTCGGCGCTGGATGATGATGGTTTCGTCACTCAAATCTACTCCGGCGGCGCAGTATACCGTTCCGTCTTCGTTAAATACCGGTGCAACGCCGGAGATAAGGCCGCCCCAGGATTTGGTGTAGATCCCCAGATCCGAAGTATAGATATTTCCCGCCAGAATATACGGTACTACGGCGCTTGTAACCGGATCTTCAGGATCGTCAATAGGGTAGAACATATCCGGATTTGCCATGGTCTCGGGGTCCGTATCATTATCGATAATGTACTGGATCCGCCCGTCACCGTAATCCCTCCAGTAGTACACATACAGAACCTGATACTGTTCCGCGAATTTGGCAAGTCTGGCCCTGACTATCTCCCATTCGGGCCTTTCCATATCTTCGATAGTATGGAACCGATCCAGTTCTTCCGCATCAAGCAGCGAAGAGGCCGCCATGGCCGATGCCCTGAGATGGTTTTGGGTAGAAATCTCGACCATCTTGACGGTTCGGTTCATGTAAACCGTAACAACAATGGCTATCAACAAAACCAGCAGGGTGGATATAAAAAAGAGGGATGATACCATGTTACGCCTTAAACCGAAGGACTGCATACGACCACCTTTGTCCATTAACCCGTCAACGCGCTCAATGTGCGTGCGGTTCTCCGATCGGTTTTATCTTCGCCAGTTCCTGAACGGCATTGATAAAGTCGCTGTCATTGCCTATCTCTTCGATGCTTGCAGGAAGTCTGTAAGTCCAGTTGAACTGATTATAGGTTCCCGGTACGTTGATCCTTTCGGAGGCGGCGTCTTCGGCATACCATCTGGCGCTCAGGTGCAGGAGATCCTGAATCTGGAAGACCCGGAAACGGGAAGCGGCGGCAGCGATCTTGCTTAACACCAGTTTGGCTGTACCGGGGTTGTATACCCTGGGCAGGGAGGGGAAACCCAGGAAACCGGAGAAGATCTCCTGATCCGCCTCCCGTTCCCACCATTCTCTGACGGTGGAGCTGTCATGTACCGCCGGGGTACAGACAGAGAGTTCGGGGTAATCTTCAAAAGGTATATAGGGTTCTCCGGGGAGATTCCATTTCCGGTGCCAGCGGACTACCCGCAGACCGAGGATCTTGAGCTTGCCCAGGGTTACGGGTACACAGTCGGGGATTTCCCCCAGATCTTCCGCGCAGGGAAGCATGGAAGAGGAGTCCTTCAGTACCATGAGGAGTTTTTTGCCTTCTCTTTCCCAAACTTTTTCCGAATTACTCTTGTGGTTTTCAAAGAGAACTTCCAGCTTGTTCCGTTCTTCTTCCGAAAGGCTGGCATAGGCTCTGGAGAAACGGTAGAACCATGTGGGGAAGAAATGTCCTTTTTCGTATTCCAGGAAAAGTCTGTTATGCCAGGCCTGGACAAGAAATCCCTGTGCTGCCGGGTGGAGGCCCAGGGAAGCAATGTCCTTTTCGCCCCGGATTGAATCCTTGAAAAGCCAGAGTTCCTCCTCCCCTATCCTGTCCAGTACCGCAGAGAAAACCTTGCCCGTTTCGGCTGCCACATCCTCTTCACTATGATCTCCGCCCCAGTTGTTCCTTACGGCGTCCCAGACCTCTCCGGTAGGAATATGGGGATAGGATACCCAGCGGATTCTGGACTTATCAAAACCGAGTTCCTCAAGCTCTTTTTTTGTTATGGGCACATAGGGGACAAAGCGGCCCAGCGCGGAAGAAGTATCAAAGCGGCTGGATGTCCAGATGCGGAAGAAGCCCAATACATGGTCTATCCTGTATGCCCGGAAATACCTTTCCGCCACCTTGAGGCGGTTCCTCCACCAGTCGTAATTATTTTTTTCCAGGGCTTCCCAGTTATAGGTGGGGAAACCCCAGTTCTGGCCTTCCGGGCCGTACATGTCCGGCGGGGCTCCGGCGGAAAGATTCAGGTGGAAGTATTCAGGATGGGCCCAGACATCGCAGGAGTCTTCGTTGATAAGAATGGGCAGATCCCCCTCAAGAACGATGCCCATATCCGCTATCGCCGCGGCCGCCCTGCTGAACTGGGCATCCAGGGCCTCCTGTATCCAGACCCAGAAGAGGTGCTCTTCCTTCAGCTTTTCGTCCTTCCAAAGCCCTTCAATGATCTCCCGGTTTACGTTTTTGTGGCTGCGCCATTCCTGATAGCTTTTTTCTTCGTTGGCATCCTTGAGCCTGCGGTAAACCGCATACTCCCTTACCCAGGAATTCTTTTCGATCCATTCAGCCAGTGTGCCGCCCTGAGCGGCTTTTTTGAAAATATCATTCTTTGCCGCAGTAAAAATATCCCGGAGGATCTTCATCTTTGCCCGGAAAATAGGTTCAAAGGGGAAACGGGTTTCTTTGCCGAATTTTTCTCCCATTTCGACAAGCCGTTTTTTCAAATCCTTCAATGCAGGCGCCTCTTCTATGTCACCGATACGGATGTAGACAGGGTGGAGGGCAAAGGCGGAAATGGCAAAGTAGGGAGAACTTTCGGAACCGGTATCGTTTACCGGCAGAAGCTGGATAAGCCCCGCTCCCATTTTTTTGCAGAGTCCGGCAAATTCAACCAGATCGGGGAATTCTCCGATACCCAGACTTTCCTTACTCCGCAGGGCGCCAACGGGAATTACTACACCGATTAAACGTTTATTGGTATCTGCTTGTTGAGCCATGGCCTTCTCCTTTTTTCTATCAAAAAGTAGTAGTTTAGGAACTGCGCAAGAATAAAATGCCCTGCATTTTATTCTTATTGCTTACGCAATAAGGAAATAACATGACCAAACGTTCATGTTATTTCTGTGCAGATCCTTAGTAGATTATAATACGTATTTTTAACGGTTGAAAGGACTAGTTTTATTTATTATACTAAATTTTGTTAGCTTATGAACAAAGTACTTAAAGAAAAAATTATGGAGGCATTTGCATCCGTACTGCCCATTACCGCTATTGTCCTTATCGCCAGCGTGGTGCTGGTTCCCATGCCGGCCGGAACCATACTCATGTTTTTGGCAGGGGCCGCCCTCCTTATCATCGGGATGGGTTTTTTTACCCTTGGTGCGGATATGGCCATGATGCCCATGGGCGAAGGTATCGGCATTCAGCTTACCCGCTCCAGCAATCTTTTTTTAACTCTTTTGGTCAGTTTTATCATGGGGCTTGTTATCACCATGGCGGAGCCGGATCTTCAGGTGCTGGCCAAACAGGTTCCTTCGGTATCCGATATGGCTCTTATCGTTACCGTGGCCTGCGGGGTCGGGATCTTTCTCGTATTGGCGGTCTTCCGCATCCTCTTTAAAATCCGGCTTTCGGCGCTTCTTATCTTTTTTTATATCGTGGTTTTTTTAATAAGCTATTTTACCCCCAACAGTTTTGTACCCGTGGCCTTTGATTCCGGCGGAGTTACCACCGGCCCCATGACCGTCCCCTTTATCCTGGCAATGGGCGTAGGCGTTGCCTCAATCCGAAGTGACAAGCACTCCCAGGACGACAGTTTCGGCCTTGTGGCCCTCTGCAGTGTGGGGCCGATCATAGCGGTTCTTCTTCTGGGTACTTTTTTTAATCCCGAAGGGGCGGCGATAGAGAGCAATCAGGTTCCCCAGGTGAATACTTCCAGGGAGGTGGTGGAACATTTTGCCTTTCAGCTTCCCCGCTACACCAGGGAAACTTTTTTTGCCCTGGGAGCGGTCATGCTCTTTTTTCTGGTTTTTCAGATTGTTTCCCGCCGTTATAAGAGACACCAGTTGGGCCGTATCAGCATCGGTTTTGTGTATACCTTTATCGGGCTGGTGGTCTTTATGACCGGGGTGAATGTAGGCTTTATCCCGGTGGGCCAGTTTCTGGGTTCCATGATGGCCTCTTCGGAGTTTAAGTGGCTCCTTGTTCCCCTGGGCGTTCTTATCGGGTATTACATTGTGGCCGCCGAGCCTGCCGTCCACGTGCTCAACAAGCAGGTTGAAGATATTACTTCGGGCGCCATACCCCAGAAGATGATGAAGCGGGGCCTTTCCATCGGGATGAGTATTGCCCTGGGAGTAACCATGGTACGGATTCTTACCGGGATTCCCCTCATGTACATCCTCATTCCCGGCTACACCTTTGCCCTTATCCTTACCTTCTTTGTGCCCCCCATGTTCACCGGTATTGCCTTTGACTCAGGCGGCGTATGTTCGGGCCCCATGACCAGTACCTTCCTGCTCCCTTTGGCCATGGGAGCCTGTGAAGGTTCCGGCGGAGATCTCATGACCGATGCCTTCGGTATCGTAGCGATGGTTGCCATGACGCCGCTTATCATAATTCAGCTTATGGGTATTCTCTATGTGTACCGTACCAAAAAGGCCGAGGCAATCAAGTTTGCACAGCAGGCGGCCGTTATTGGGGAACTCAGTCCCGAAGAGGCAGGAGCCATCACGATATTTTCGGATGTGGAAGGCTCCGCAACCTCAGACGAGGATTTTGAGGCCCAGATTGGCATACCAACGGCCAATGACATTCCCAAGGATGACGAGGTAAAGACCAATGGCTAAGAAAAAAAGGGCCCCGCTGGAAGGCATTTTTTCCCGTATCAGCTCTGCTTTCTCCTTCAAGCCTGTTGCCCCCAGGGATTCCGAGCCGTCAAAGCCCCTTCCTCCGGATCTCCGTTTTGTGATTTTTATTGTGGACTGGGGAAAGGCAAAGGTAGTTTCCGGTGTCTGTGTAGAAGAGAAGGTACGTTTTCATTTTATCTGCAAGGGCCGGGGCACTGCCAGTTCCGATATTCTGGATCTTCTCGGTGTTGGTACAGGCGAAAAAGCGGTGGTTTTGTGCCTTGAACAGGATATTCTGATACCCATTCTGCTCAAGGAAGTCAGGCGGAAACTCGGGTTTCACAGTCCCGGCGCGGGGATCGCTTTTACCGTGCCCCTTTCCGCCATCAATAACCCCATTCTGGGGGTTTTCAAGGTAAGTATTATGAAAAATGAAAAGATAAAAGCCGAATACGGTGCGGAAAAGAATCTTGAAAGGATTGGAAAAGGCGAACAGGGAGGTAATATGGCCGTAATAAAACCGGAGATCCACAACGATCTCATCGTCTCAATCATAAACCAGGGGTACAGCGACGAATTTATGACCGTAGCCAGGGAAGCCGGAGCTTCGGGCGGCACGGTATTGAGCGCCAGAGGTCTGGCTCATGAGGGGCCGGTCAAGTTTTTTGGTGTTTCGGTACAGGAGGAACGTGAAATAGTCCTCATGCTCAGCAGCCGGGAGAAAAAGGCCCCCATCATGCAGGCGGTCAGTAACGCATACGGCATTACCAGCAAGGCGGGCGGCATCATCTTTTCCCTTCCGGTAGACCGGGTAATGGGCCTGAGTTTTGAATAAAGCCGATAGGGGGGCCCCAATGCCTTCCGGATCGCCTGTTTCGGACGAGTGACGGCTTGTTTAAGTGGGCGGCTTGTTGTAAGTTTAAATAGAGCCCGTCTATAAGGAGTATACTCATGGAAGAGCGTAATTATTTTTTTACATCGGAATCGGTGGGAGAAGGACATCCCGATAAGCTTTGCGATCAGGTTTCCGACGCCATTCTCGATGCGTGCATCAAGGACGATCCGGAGAGCCGGGTTGCCTGCGAGACATTTGCTTCCACTTCCCTGGTGCTGGTAGGCGGGGAGATCACCACAAAAACTTTTGTTGACTTTCAGGATGTGGTACGCAAGGTAGCGGAAGAAATAGGGTATACCGACCCCAGCTACGGCCTTGATTGTCATTCCATGGCGGTACTCGATATGATACACAGTCAGTCTCCGGATATCAGCCAGGGCGTTTCCGGTACAGGTCTTGATGAATACAAGGGCCTGCAGGGCGCGGGCGATCAGGGGATGATGTTCGGCTTTGCCTGCAACGAAACGGCGGAACTCATGCCCCTGCCCATCACCCTTGCCCACAAGATTCTCCTCAAGGCCACGGAACTGCGGAAACAGAAAATCATAAAGTGGCTGCGTCCCGATGCCAAAAGCCAGGTAACGGTGGAGTACAAGGGCCATAAGCCCGTAAGGATAGATGCCGTGGTTGTCTCCCATCAGCATGATCCTGACGCCGGTTACAATGAGATCAAGGCCGCGGTTATTGATGCAATCATCAAGCCGATTTTGGAACCTACCGGGCTCCTGGACAAGAATACCAAGTATTACATCAATCCCACAGGACGTTTTGTAGTAGGAGGGCCCTTCGGCGATACGGGTCTTACAGGCCGTAAAATTATTGTGGATACTTACGGCGGAATGGGCCGTCACGGCGGCGGCGCGTTTAGCGGCAAAGATCCCACCAAGGTAGACCGTTCCGCCGCATACATGGCCCGCTATGTGGCAAAGAATATCGTTGCCGCGGGCCTTGCGGAACGCTGTGAAGTGGAACTGGCCTATGCCATCGGGGTGCCCTTCCCGGTCTCGGTCATGATTGATACCTTCGGTACCGGTAAAGCGGCGGAAAGCCGCATCGAAGAAGCGGTTCCCAGGGTTTTCGATCTTTCCCCCGCAGGAATCATCAAGGCATTGGATCTCCGCAAGCCTATTTTCCAAAAAACCGCCAGCTACGGACACTTTGGACGCAGCGAATTCCCCTGGGAGAAAACCGGCAAAACAGGGGAACTGCAGAAAGCGGTAAACTGAAACCAGCCCTGTCCCGTGAACCTTAGCCTGCTTCATCAGTCCATCCATGCCGCCGCGGAGATTACATTCTCCCGTTCCGGCGGCCCCGGAGGGCAGAATGTCAACAAGGTGAATACCAGGGTAAGTTTGAGGATTCGTCTCAACGATCTCATGGGGCTCAGTGATGCGGAGAAGAGGCATGTGCTGGAACAGCTTGCCTCCAGGCTGGTTTACCGGGAAGACGGAGCGGAACTCCTTATAAGCGTAAGCGAAGAACGCTCCCAGCGGGCCAATTTGGAACGCTCCTACGCGCGGGCGGAAGCTCTTATCGCCGCCGCGGCCCGGCTTCCCAAACAGCGGCGGCCCACCGCTGTCCCCCGGACTGTCCGGGAAGAGAGACTCAGAACAAAACGGCTCCAGGGCAGAAAAAAGGCCGGGCGCCGTCCGGGTGTAGATGACGAGTAAAACGCCATTCAAATACCCTTTGCGGGAAAAATCTTTTTTAAGGAGGTCCTTATGAATAAGGCCGAATTTGGAGGCGGAGACCTCCAAAATCGTAAAAAAGCAAAGCTTATGACGGGTATGGCGGTAGTAATACTGTCCATATTCATTCCTGGCTGCCCTACTGATGGCAACCCCGGTGGGCCATTGCCTGGTAACGATCCGACAGTCACATCAGTTACAATTACTGGAGATGGCGTTGTTACAAAGGACGTAAGTTTGGAAGTAACAAAGCAGTATTCGGCAACAGTGGCAGGAACCAACAGTCCTTCACAAACTGTAACCTGGTCAATCGATGGCGGTGCTCCTACAGGAGTAACGCTTGCTGGTGGGTTACTTACTGTTCAGAAAACGGCTAGTAATGGAGACATAACAATCAGAGCTACTTCAACGGTTCTAAACTATACTCATAT
>JAIRNJ010000075.1 GCA_031258115.1 Treponema sp.
ATAAGGAAAACCTAGGCGCCTAGTAAGAAGAGCCCCGAAACAGCCGCTGCCCTGAATCCCAGAGGCTTACGGAGCAGAAAACTGATCATGGCGGAAACAAGGGCAAGATGCATGCCCGAAAGGGCAAGCACATGGGAGGCTCCCGCGTTCCGGTAGAGAACCGCAAATTCTGTTTCCAGGTTATCCCGGATACCGAGGAGAAGGGCCAGCGCCAGACCGCCCCACTTTTTTCCGCGCGCGGAAAAAAGTTTTACCAGGGCCAGCCTGATACCGGTACGCATCTTTTCAAGCGGGGGCGCCGCCTTGATCACATGAAGCGATTCGGCCCGGAAAAACAGCCTCCCGTCGTTTAATTCCCCGAAGGAACCTTCCGCATATATACGGCTCCCCTTGCCGAATTCCTTCAGCCTGTCCAGATGTTCAAGGGGAAACATGACCGGGATCTTCCCTCCGGCCGAAACCTGCAATCCCCCTTCACCGGCACTTCTTTCAAGTTCCATGTACCCAAAACCCCGGTTCCCGGTACTCAGCCGGGGATCGTCTGTCAGGATACCGCTTATGGCCCTGATCCTTTCAGGAGAGAGCCCGAGTGCCGGGGCTCCGGGGATCGAAAGAAAGGCGGAAAAACCCGTGAGGAATCCTGCCGCAAAGGCAAGCGTATGAATGCCGCCCTTCCTGCAGAAACGCTTTCCCGCGGAGCTCTGAGGCAAAACAGAGAAAGTTAAAAACAGGGAAAAGGGAACAAGCAGCAGAATCAGTGCGGGAAAAACAAGGCCGCTTAAAGCCATGCCTTTTCCGGCAAGAAAAGCAGAACCGTAATAAGCCGCCACGGCGCCCGAAACGGCGGAGAACAAAAACGGGAAGGCTCTTTTCTTTACCATCGAAGCTGGTTTAATGCCTCCCTGGCTGCAGTCTGAACCGGTTCGCCGTATGAAAGGTAACTGATATAGAGAAGGTAATCAAAAGCGGACTTGTCTCCGATTGTTCCCAGGGCCTTGATCAGCGCCAACGCAACAGCCTCATCATACTCGCCGTCCCTCTCGACATGGGAATTGAGAGAACCCAACTGAAGTACAAGGGACTGGACTGCTTCCGGCGTTCCCATGACGCTGAGGCAGGTGATGGCCTCCAGAAAACGCTGCTGCGGAGCCGCGCCGCTCTGGTATTCCACCTGTACCCGGTAAAAATGCTTGATAACCGCAGAGCTGGCTCCGGCCCATTGAAGCCGTGTCAAAACCGGAACCGCCTCATAGCGGAGAGTTAAAAGGGCAGTCTCCTCTTCGGCGCTGCCCGGCATTGCACTCAATCCGGCATTCAGGGCGGCCTCCGCCAACTCACCCTGTTCGGTATCGGAGAAACTGTTTTTCCCCGATGCAAGGCGGAAAGCGGAGAGTTTTTCTGAAGGGAGACCGTTCTTTATGATATCCAGAAGCTGGGATTTGATATTCCCCTGGAGAGAGCCAATCGCCTCCTGAACCTTTTCGTTAATAACAGGCGGATAACCGGCGTTAAGCGCCTCAAAAAGCGGAACAAAGGATGAAGCGCTCCCCAGCGCGCCCAGGGTTTCAATGCTTTCCTGAACTGCCGCCTCATCCAATTCCGTATTCGCCTCAAAACTCTTCGAGAGACGGTAGAGACTGGTTTGTTCCGTCAAAAACCGGTTGATATTGCCGATAACCCTGGTGTTTTCTCCGGCAAGGAGCCTCAGGGATTTCATCGCCTCGGTTCTGGTGAGATGATCGCGGTAAAAGGTAAAGAGATTCCAGAGCAAGTCTGCCGAAGCGTCGTTGCCGTTTTTGCCCAATCCGCGGGCCGCTTCTACAGCCACGGCGATCATGTCGGGATCGTTTCCAAGCATGTCCACATTGTTTATGGCAAAGTTAAGAGCATATTCATAGAGGGCCCTGATGAATTCCGGCGCCCTCTCGTCGGTAGCGGCATCTTCCAGAATTGAGGCCTTGTCAGCCAGATTTGCCCTGACAAAACTCCGCTGATATGACAAGAGAATATCCTGGGCTTCTGCAGAAAGACCGGCAAAAATCAACAAAATAAACAAAAAAATCTTTAGAGCCGGAACCTTTTTCGTTTTCATTCTCCGCATCCCTACCCAGCGTCCTCACCGGTATCGCCTATATCCATTTCCAGGTCTCCTGATTCGGCCTCTTCATCAAGTACCCGGAAGGGAAGATCCTCTTCTTCTTCGGGAAGAGTACCAAATACCTCTCCCAGAATCTGATTCCTCATCTCTATGGGCAGTGGATCCGCCTCAATATGAAGCACCGACCGGTTAAGCTCCTCTTTGAAATCCACCGAACGAACCGTTCCGGTCATGCCTATTACCGAATTGTTCAGGGCAAACTGTATCTTTACCCGCAAATCCACCTCTGCCTTACCCCCCACCGTGAGGGCGCAGCCGGTATCCGAAAGGTCTTCAATGTAACATTTTAGACCCGGATTTACTTCAAGTCTGCCTGAATCTTCTTCGTTTTTCAAGAGATAGAGAAAAGCAAGTTTATGAATCTTGACCCGCACGGATTTACGTTTCTGGGTTCTGAACAGAGACTCCGCATGGCTTATCTTGAGGGAAGAAATTCCCTTGGAAAAAACTTCATCCTCCACCTGGGAATCAAACACATAGCCTGCGTCATCACTCCTCCAGAAATACACCGATATTTTCAGACCGCCCCAGGAAAAATTGGCCGGAACCTTGCTGTTGGTAGGCCGTGAAATGGTAAGATACTGATTAACATTTTTTACTATCTGGGACTTAAACACCCCCGTGCCGGCTACCAGTATCCGCAGAGCCTGGCCTTCGCTTATCTGCCTGGAATTGGAAATGCCGTTTTTTATCCTGGGCTTATCCATTTCAACTTTTTTGCGGAAGTCGTAGAGTCTGGAGAGAAAATCGTTGGCCTGGGGATCCTGGTCTCCGCTGACATTCATTGTTCTGACCATGGAACGGATGCATTTATCAAGCTGATTCTGGGACCAGAAGAGAGAGCAGGGATCTTCGATCCTGCATTTAGTAGCCAGCCGCCTGAGTAATTCTATCTCCCGCAGGGAAAAACCGGCGTCTTTTCCCCTGGCAAAGAACTGGATCCAGGAACTCTGTTTTTCCTTTTTGGGACGGGCAATGATGAAAAAACCAAGCCCGAGGACTGCCACTATAAAAAACAATGTAAAAAAAGGCATACATTACCCAACGGTTAAATCTTAAGCTCTTTCAAAGCCAAAGATTTTGAAAATTTCTCCCTTCTACAGTATAGTAAATATTATACATAAATCCCATAGAGATGCATAAGAAAATGAAGACGCTTCTTGAACCGCTGATTCTCTATTTTGTCCTCTTTTTTCCCCCGGTGCTTTCATTCGGCGATCCTGTTCCCGACGCTGTTTTTTCGCCGGTGGGCGAATTTAACCGGATCTTTTTTTATAATGTACCTTCCCTGGCCCTTGTCTGGTACCTGGTTTTCATGGCAAAGCCTGTAAAACAGCTTGCCGAACGGCATTTCCGGATAAAGGATCTCTTTGCCTTCATCATCTCCCTTCCGGCTCTCATTCTCATCTCCCTTTCCATTTCTCTGGCGTCGAATCTTATGAATATGCCGGCCCGGGCCCTTCCGGTTCCCGCACACAGGGCGGGCTGGATTCTCTTATGCGTCTCCTGCCTCAGTACCGGTTACCTTGAGGAGAGCTATTTCAGGTTCTATCTGTTGAATAAGCTTGAAGAGGCGGGAAGCGCCCTGAGTATAAGGGTGCTGGGCTCTACCCTGCTCTTTGCCGTCTGCCATATCTATGAAGGCCCCCTCGGTTTACTCAATTCGATCATGGCGGCGCTGATCCTCTCGTCTGTATATACCAGATACCGGAGCCTCCACGGAATTGCACTGGCCCACGGAGCCTACAATTTTATCGCCTATGTCCTATCCGGCTAAGAGCTTCCCCCGCTGACCGGTGAGTTCGATATAGGCCATCTCCGCCAGGCCAAAATTGGCATTTCTGGTAAAATCCCTGGCATACTCATCGTAGAGCATGTCCTCATACATCTTTCCGGCGAAACCTTCCTCGATGAGCCCCGATTTTTGAACGGTATTACGCATCCCGGTTATGAGGGTCTTTATGAGAAAGGTTTCCAGTTCCAGACACTGCTCATAGAGTTCGCTGTTTTTATCCACGTTAATTTGGTGACCGGCGCCTTCTTTAAGCAGATTTTCAAATTTTGAAAGATTGTTGGAATTTGAAATACCATCGTTCATTAAAGTTCTATCTGCCTGAAGTCCTGCGGCAAAAGGCACATAGCCTCCGCCGTTAAGCAAAGCGGATTCCATTATCGTCATTGCCATACTAAATCCCTGCCTTCTTCACTATTCATCGATAATTTACCTCTTCAGGCTTGTTGCCGTTCCAAGCATGCTGTCGCTGGTCTGGATTGCCTTGGAGTTAAACTCATAGGCGCGCTGGGCAACGATAAGGTCAACCATTTCCCGCACCACGGAAACATTGGACATTTCAAGAAATTTATGCTGAATCTGGCCCATGCCTTCGTAACCGGGCCGGCCGGGAATCGGCTCGCCGGATGCGTTGCTCACTTTGAAGAGGTTCTCCCCCACGGCGCTAAGGCCCACGGGGTTGGGGAAACGGTACAGTTCTATGCGGCCGACATCCACAGGTTCATTGGGATCGATCTGGGGAACAGTTACGCTTACCCGGCCGTCTTTTGAGACAGTGATCTTTTCCGGCAGAAATCCTTCCGGCATGATGATGTCGGGGAGGAGCCAGTAACCGTTGCTGGTTACCATACGCCCTGTTTCATCCACCTTAAAGGCTCCGTCACGGGTATAAGCCCAGCTTCCGTCATACATCTGTATACGAAAGAAACCTTCGCCGTTAATCGCCATGTCATAAACATTGTCGGTGTTCTGCAGGGCCCCCTGGGAAAACATCCGCTGAGTAGCCGCTATCTTTACACCGTGCCCCATCTGGACTCCCACAGGCACCACAGTCTCCTCGGTAGCGGGAGTACCGGCTGTTCTTACGGTCTGGTAGAGAAGATCCTCAAAATCCGCCCTGACTTTTTTGAAGCCGGAGGTATTAACGTTTGCAAGATTGTTGGAAATTGTATCAATGTTTGCCTGCTGCCCTATCATTCCGGCAGCCCCTGTCCACAAACTACGTACCATGTTTACTCCTATTTATCAACGGCTTACCCTGGCAACCTGGTTGATCAGTGTGCCCAGCATGGAATCTTCACTCTGGATTACCTTCTGATTGGCCTCGTAGGCACGGTTCACTTCGATCATCTGCACCATTTCTACCACCGGATCAACATTGGCGGCCTCGACAAAACCCTGCACGACGCGGGGACGGCTGTCCGGTTCCATAAACAGTGCAGGGCCGGAAGTGTCTGTTTCCCGGTAGAGGCTTGAACCCTGCTTTTCCAGATAGCGGTCGCGGTCAAATGCCGCCAGCTTCAGACTGTCCAGAAGAACGGTTTCTTCCCAGGTATTGTTCTCCCTGGATACCATCAAACCGGGATCTTCGGCATACTCCGCGTTTATCCAGACCCGGCCTTCCTTGTCCACCTGGAAGTTGTTTGCCTTTACCCTGAGAGGCCCCTTTTCGCCGAGAACAGGGTAGCCTTCCTTGGTTTCCAGGTAACCTTCCTTGCCCAGTTGAAAGGAACCGTTACGGGTATAACGTTCCCCCCAGGGGGTAGCCACGGTAAACCAGCCCTTGCCGTCAAGAGCCAGATCGAAGTCGTTCTGAGTCTCCTTCATTGCGCCCTGGTCAAGAACCGTATACAACTCATTGAGTTCCACCCCTGTACCCAGCTTTCCGATTATCGGAGCCGCGTCTCCTGAGCCAAAGGGGTGAAGATACACTCCATCGTCATCCATACGGCGGATAAGGAGTTCGGGAAAGGCCTTAAAGGCCGCGGTATCCCGTTTATACCCGTCTGTATCCACATTGGCAAGATTATTCGCCACCGCATCAAGCCGCCACTGCTGGGCCCTCATGCCGCTGGCGCCGGTAAACCAACCCCTAATCAAAGAAACCTCCACCATGAACGAAGATCCCGGGAGCCTTGCTTCCGGGTATCTTCATTATCGGCATGTGGGAAGCAGATTAGTTGGATTTTTTCGCCACAAACCACACTAACGGATCGGGAAATTGGGAAATTTTGTTCGTGTCTGTTCGTGCCGTTTGTTCGCGGCCCTCCCTTACCTTAATATTTTGCAAAAATTCGTCGAATTCCCGTTTAAGGCTATTGACATGTACCCAGTACCGTGATATATATATATCCTGAATCCGTATAAAAATATCGTAAAATTGTCATAATACGTTTCATGGCTTGATTTTATTCTAACTCATAAGGTGTTTTAGTTGTTTTACCCGGTGAAACCGGTA
>JAIRNJ010000086.1 GCA_031258115.1 Treponema sp.
TTTCGGATGACTACCGGAACGAAAACCGCCGTTTTATCATCGAGCGGGCCAAAGTATTGGAACTGAGCATAGAACTGAAGGATCCAACCCCGGTTATCTACTTTGAAGCCCCGGAAAATGCACAGATCTTCCTGAATAATGAAGCAGTGCTCAACAAGGCGGTCCCGCACCTCGTGGAACCGGGGACTCACGAAGTACAGTTCCGCATCGGGGACTATGGAATTTTCAAGGCGCTCCAGGTCGAGAAGGGGAAAACCTATAAAGTCTCCATGGAAGTCGATGTTTCGGTAAACGAGGAATGATTGGCCTGTCCACGAATCATGATCCCGCCGGATCCCGGAACCGCCTCAAATTGTGTTTTTTTTTCAAAAATTGAACGAATTTATTTCAGAATTTTGAAAAAGTGTGCGATAATATAAGTGTCGGACCTATAGTTCCCCTCCCAAATCACTATATCTCCGATATGCCTCAAGGGCATGGCCGGTGGTTTCCACCGGCCTTTTTTATGTCTTGACAGGGGGAGCGCAAGTTTTTAGGCTGATACTATGGGCATTCATGGGGGGGATTCCCTCATAACCGGTATCATTATCCGCATCATGGCGGTTTTTACGATCATCATCGCCGTAGGCATCGGCGTCGCCCTGGGGCTTTCCATGGCCGAAACGGTGAATATCAAAAATCAGGAAAACTTTGTCGAATTTGCCCCCGCCCTTCCCACCCGTATCGTGGACATCAACGGGGATCTCATAACCGAATTCTCGGCGGACGAGAAGCGGGAACTGGTTTCCCTTAACGAACTTCCCCGGCATCTCATCAACGCGGTGCTGGCCCGGGAAGACCCGGACTTCTACAACCACAAGGGTTTCAGCATCCGGGGCATAAGCCGCGCCTTTGTGGGGCAGATCATCGGCCGCAACATGGGAGGCGGTTCCACCATAACCCAGCAGGTGGCGGGCACGCTTTACACCGACCGGAGCGAGAGAACCATCAGCCGGAAGATCAGGGAACTCTGGTGGGCTTTCCAGATGGAAAGACGCTATACCAAGAACGAAATTCTCGAAATTTACCTTAATTATATGTATATGGGCCCCGGCACCTATGGGGTTGAAGCGGCAAGTAAATTCTTCTTTGGACACAGCGCACGGGATATTACCCTGGCCGAATCGGCGCTCCTGGTGATTCAGCTTTCGAGTCCTTCCCGCTACAATCCTCTGGATAACCCCAACATTGCCCGTGACAGGCAGCTTGCGGTTCTGGACAGGATGATTGAATTCGGCTACTGCAGTAAGGAAGATGCGGAAGCTTCTTTTAACGAATACTGGGACAACTACGATTACACAAGGGCTTCCACCAGCGCCTATTATAACCGGGACGACAGGGCTCCCTGGTTCAGCGAGTATGTACGCCGGGAACTGGATAATCTGATGTACGGGACCATGGATTACTACCGGGACGGCTACACGGTACATACCACACTCAACCTGAAACATCAGGAAGCCGCCCAAAAGTATATGGAGGAGGGCCTTGTAAGGGCGAACAGGGAATTTTCAGGCCAGCAGGGGGTGCGGCTTACCCAGGCTGAACGAACCTATATTCCCATTGTCGATCTGCTCTCCCTCTACTTTGGCCTGGAGGACATTCATTCAACCGGAGACGCCCAGAATGAACAGAAGGCCCTGTCCCGCTATACCAGGGTCGTCAATCCTGTGGTGGACATGGCGGCTCTTGCCTTTGGAATCGGGGATCTCAAGGTTTTGACCAATACCGCCTTTGCGGAACTCAAGACTTCAACCGAAAAGAATGTGGTTGAAGGGGCCCTGATCTGCATCGAAAACGACACGGGCTATATCACCGCCATAATCGGGGGTTCCAAATACGATGAATCCAATCAGCTTATCCGGGCCACCCAGGCCAGGGTCATGCCCGGTTCAAGTTTCAAACCGCTGTACTACTCGGCGGCCATAGACAGCAGGAAATTCAATCCGGCAAGTCTCATCTACGATGTTCCCATCGTTTTTCATAACGAAAACGGTACTCCGTACATTCCCCTGAACTTCCGGGGCGAATGGAAGGGCACCGTGCTTCTCTACGATGCCCTGGCCCACTCGATGAACGTGCCTTCCCTGAAAATTCTGGACGGCATCGGCTTTGATGCGGCAATTGACCGGGCCGCGGCCCTCCTGGGTATAAGCGATCCGGATCAGATACGCCGTACCTTCCCAAGGGTGTATCCCATGGGTTTGGGGATCATCTCGGTGGCGCCCATACAGATGGCGAGGGCCTTTGCGGTTTTTGCCAACCAGGGACGCGAGGTAAGCCCCATCGCCATCCGTTCAATCGAAGACCGGAACGGCAGGGTGGTGATGGATACGGAACGGGATCTCAGGCTGGAACAGAGGCGGAAGGGGGCCTCTATCCAGGTGGTAAGTCCCCAGAACGCCTACATCATGACAAGTATAATGAAAAAAACCGTGGAATACGGCACGCTGGCCCACGGCGCGGGCTGGGGTTCCAAATTTTCCTTTCGGGATGCCAACGGGAAAAATTTCCGTATGCCCGCGGCGGGGAAGACGGGAACCACCCAGAACTGGTCGGATGCATGGGCCGTGGGCTATACCCCCTACTATACCGCGGCAATCTGGTTCGGTTTTGACAAACCGGGGAACTCCCTGGGGCTTTCCCTTACAGGCTCCACCCTCTGCGGGCCCCTGTGGGGAGACTATATGCGGGAGATCCATCAGGGCCTCCCCTTCCGGGACTTTTCCCGGCCCAGCTCCGGCGTTATCGACGTTACGGTATGCGCCAAATCCGGGCTTCTGAGGACGCCGGCCTGCAACGAAGGCGAAGTCACCCTGCCTTTCCTTGAGGGAACCCAGCCCATCCAATACTGCAACATTCACGGAGAGGCTTCCTATTCGGAAACAGCCATAGGTTCCATGCGGACGGAGATGCTGGGACTGGACGAGGAAAATCTTCTCGGTTCCCTTACCTTGCCTACTCTGGATCCGGAGCTTTTCCCCGAACTGCAGAGAGGCCCCGCGGGCAGTTCTGCTTCCAGGAATTCTACCCGCCGGAGCGGCAGTCAGCCAAACCAGAACAGAAATACCGGTCAGGGCCGCCGGAGCAGCTTCCGGAATCCTTTCCTTGACGGGGACTTCAATTCATCTTCCTCCGGCGGCGGCTATCCCTGGGAATCCCCCGCCCTTTCAAGCGACGAAACCCTGGAAAATGAAGAAACGCCCGGTGAACCCGGAGAGCCGCCGCAGGAAGAATTCAGCCTGCCCCCCCTGTATTCCGGCGAAGACTACAACTCCTTCCTCGATTAGGCCGCCTTTAAATTTCCCGATCCGTTCGTGTCTGTTTGTGCCGTTCGTGGCGAAAAATCCTAAAATCCGGTTGTTTTTGATGATTGAAAGCAAACGCCGATACTTTGGCGCTTTAGTGTATTTCTTTTTTGAGGAAAAATGTGTATTTTAGTATTAATGAATCCAATTCAGCGTCTTGAATATTTCATTGGCAGACTGCTTACCAGGCTCGGCTTTGGTATGAAGGCCAAACTTATCATAATCTTTGTAATAATCAAGGTGATTCCCCTAATCATCCTCACGATTCTGGCCTGGAAGCAGGCCCGGGATCTGGGAACGAAGTTGGGCCGGAGAAACGAGGAGTTGATGGGCAGGGCCGCCGATGCCCTTACCGCAACAGGCGCCATGGCGGTGGAAGATTCGGTAAATGCCCTCAATAACCTGACCATCGAACAGCTTGAACGTACCAGCACCGATATGGCCCGCAGGGTGGCGGATTTTCTGTATGCCCGGGACGATGATATTCTCTATGTGTCTGAACTGCCGGTAAATGAAAACACATACCGGCTCTTTGTGGGGAACAAGGAGAAGCCCCTGGTCAAAAAACGGGAATGGATTCTCTCGGAGAATCAGGAGTACTGGATTCCAAAGGAAGCCCTGCCGGAAGGAAACTACTCCCCCTCCAGCAATGCCGAAAATGATACCAATTACCGCAACAGGCCGCCGGATCTTTATGAAACGGAATTACGGCCGCTCTATCTGGAGATGACCTACATAGACCTTGAGGGAAACGAAGTCATCAAGGTGACAACATCGGACCGGATGGATCCCCGGAAAAAGAATGTCTCCAACCGGCTCAATACATATGTCAAAGCGGAAACGTATTTTGAGGAACTGAAGCTGCTTAAACCCGGAGAGATCTATGTCTCCGATGTGATAGGGGCCTATGTTCGCAGCCGCCTCATCGGGATGTACAATCCTGAAAACGTTGAAAAGCGGGGCTTAAGCTGGCAGCCTGAGGAGGAAGCCTACGCGGGCCGGGAGAACCCCAACGGCAAGCGTTTCAAAGGGATCGTCCGCTGGGCCACTCCCGTGCTGCAGGACGGCAGGATTACAGGTTATGTTACCCTGGCTCTGGATCACGACTTCATCATGGAATTTACCGATCATACCACCCCAATGCCGGAACGCTATGTGGAACTGCCAAGCGCCTATGAGGGGAACTATGCCTTTATCTGGGATTACAAGTGCCGCAGCATCTGCCACCCCCGCCACCATTCCATTGTGGGCTTCAATCCCGATACCGGGGAACCGGAGATCCCCTGGCTGGAGGAGAGCATCTACAGGGACTGGCAGGATTCCGGCCTGCCCCTCCGGGACTTCCTCAAGGATGTTCCCGTTTTCCATGAACAGTCCCGCGACAAGAAACCCGCTGCCGAACTTACCGCGGCAGGTCTTGTCGGCCTGGACGGGCGCTACCTCAACAATGCCCCCCAGTGTATAGGCTGGATGGATCTGACCAGGGAAGGCGGTTCCGGTTCCTTCCTGATCCTCTGGAGCGGAATATGGAAGCCCAATACCGCGGCGACGATACCCTACTACACGGGAAACTACGGCAAGACAAAGCGGGGCTTCGGCTTTGTAGCCATCGGAGCCGGGCTTGAAGATTTCCAGCAGCCGGCCCGGGAAACTGAAAAGCTTCTGCAGGAGGCAATCGATCTGGCCAACACGGATCTCAGGCAGTCGGCCTTTGAGACCCAGCGGATGATCTCTGCAAACCTGAGAGACACCTCGATAAAGCTCCTTATTTCCGCATTACTCATGATCCTCTTTGTCGTCCTGGTTGCAATCTGGATGGCAAATATCTTTACCTCCAGCATCACCGGCCTTATCAACGGCATCAACCGTTTCCGGTCGGGAGAGCGGCATTTCCGCTTCCGGGCCCCGATAAAGGACGAGATAGGCACCCTGGCGGACTCTTTCGACGACATGGCCGACTCCCTGGTGGAAAGCGACCGGTGGCCTCTGATAATTACCGACTTTTCCCAGCTTATTAAATATGCCAATGATGCGGCCCTGGCCGCCCTGGGCTTAACACTGGAGGAAACCATCGGGAAGAATTACCAGGATATAAGCATCTATCCTTCAGGCTCCCTCTTCGATCCGATACTGGCCCTCCACGAGGGCAGGGAGGCCGATATTTTCTACCAGCGTGAATCCGGGCGTTATCTAAAGGGGAATGCCAGCTACCTTACCGATCATTCAGGCTGGAAGATAGGCTACATAATTACCACTTCGGACATTACGGATATTATTCTTGAGCAGAAAAAAATTGCCGAACAGCGATCCCTCCTGGACAAGATCTTCAGCGCGTCGCCGGATCTTATCTGGTACCAGGACAGGGCCGGCAAAATCCTGGCGGCCAATCCCCGTACAGCGTCCCTTTCCGCTTTCAGGGTGGAAGAGCTTATAGGCAGGGATGTAAAGGAAATATTCCCCGGCGATATGATCTGGGACCACGAAGAATTTGACGCCGAAGTGTATGCCGGGGGAAAACCTGTGTATACCGAAAGGGCAATTGTTTTCCATGACGGCCACAAGGAAACTCTGGACATGGTGTTTACCCCGCTTTACGAAGACAACAATAATCCTGTGGGAATTCTCGCCTTTGCCAGGGATGTATCGGTACGGGTACAGGTGGAACAGGAACTCCGGAATACCCAGACACAGCTTACCAGGGCGGTTGATGAGGCGAACCAGGCAAACGCCCACAAGGGCGCGTTCCTTGCCCGGATGAGCCACGAGATCCGCACTCCCATGAACTCCATCATCGGGATGACTTCTATTGTCAGGAAGAAGCTTAGCCAGCCTGATGTCAAGCTGGATGAGATCGAAGCCAATATCAACCAGATTGAAGCGTCCAGCCAGCATCTTATGGGATTGCTCAACGATATTCTTGACATCTCCAAGATCGAAGCGGGAAAAATTGAACTAAGCGATGAAAGCATGGATCTTTCAAAACTGGCCGGCACGGTGGTATCGATCATCAGGCCCCGCTGTGAAGAAAAGAACATCAAGTTTGAAACCCGCTTCGAGCTTCCCCGGGACAGGGCTTTCCGGGGAGACTCCCTGCGGCTCCGTCAGGTGCTGATAAACCTTTTGGGAAACGCGGTTAAATTCACCTCCGAAACGGGCAGCATCTTCTTTGAGGTAATGTACCGGGGAAACAACGGAGGGGAAAGGGGAACCGTCGATTTCTGTATCAGGGATACGGGAATCGGCATTGCGGAAGAAGCGCTGTCTTCCCTCTTCAAGCCTTTTGAGCAGGCTTCCAATCAGATCTCCAAAAAATACGGCGGGACCGGCCTGGGCCTGGCAATCTCCCGGAGCATTGTCAAACTTTTCGGCGGAGACATTGTGGTAAAGTCGAAAAGCGGCGAGGGAAGCGAGTTCAGCTTCAGCCTGAGCCTGAAAGAAACCGCCCCGGAAGCGGAAACTGAAATTTCGGTAGAGAATGCCGAAAACATACTCAGGGGTAAACGCGCCCTCCTTGTGGACGATGTGGAAATTAACCGGGTTATCGCCGTGAATATGCTGGAATTTACGGGCCTCGAACTTGAAGAGGCGGGAGACGGCGACGACGCGCTGAAGATCTTTGGCGATTCCGAGCCCGGTTACTTTGATATTATCTACATGGATGTTCAGATGCCCGTCATGGACGGACACGAAGCGGCCAGGGCAATCCGCCTTATGGAGCGCCCGGACGCACAGAGCATACCGATTGTGGCGCTTTCGGCCAATGCTTTCAGGGAAGATATCGACAAGGCGATAGCCAGCGGCATGAATGCCCACCTTGCAAAACCGCTGGATATGACTAAACTGCTGGAAGTAACATTAAAAGCGCTCAAAAAATAGAAATGCAAGAGTTGATTGCGAAACCTCAACGGTTTCGCAATCAACTCATTCATCTTTCCGATTTTTTTTCAAAGTGAGAGAATTCCATGGTAAAGGTTGCGCGGCCCTGGGACACGCTGCGCAGGGATGTCATGAAGCCGAACATTTTTGCCATGGGAGCCTGGGCCTTTACTTCATCAAAGGTATTTTTACTGTCCATGCGGAGAACCTGCCCCCCCCGCTGGGTGATAAGGCTCATCACGTCTCCCACGGATTCATGGGGGCTCACGAGGTCTACCGCCATGATCGGTTCCAGGAGATAGGGATGAGCCTTTTTGCAGGCTTCGTCAAAACCCATGCTGGCGCAGGCTTCAAAGGCAAACTCGGTTCCGCTAAGCTCCGAATACTCAATGTCCGTAAGGCTGACATCTATATCAATGCAGGGATAACCCAGCGCAATTCCCGATAAAAAACAGCCGCGGATTCCCCGCTCCACCGCATTAAGAATCGCCTCCGGTATGTCCCTGGATTTTACCATGTTGGAATAACGGTTGCCGCTTCCCCGCTCGGAGGGCTCCACTTTAAGACTGAGCCGGGCGGCGTTTTCCTTTCCCGCGATTACCCGGGAAAAGCTCTGTGTCTGTTCCGCGGCAACGCCGATTGATTCCCGGTAGGTTACCTGGGGATTGCCGACCCTGGCCTCAATATTGAATTCCTTGAGAATCCGGGTAACAAGAACATCAAGGTGCAGTTCTCCCATGCCGCTGATGATAAGCTGTCCCGTTTCATCATTTTCCCTGGTGGTAAACGTGGGATCTTCCCTGGAAAGAATGGCCAGTATATCGTGGAGTTTATCCTGCTCGGAAATGGTTCTCGGTTCGATGGAAACCGAAATGACCGGTTCGGGAAACTGCATCTTTTCCAGCAGAACAGGCCAGCCTTCGCTGCCGATGGTATCCCCGGTCTGGGCTTCCTTCATCCCGATGATCACCCCGATATCTCCGGCGGCAAGTTCATCCAGGGGCTCGCTCTTGTTGGAGTGCATGCGGAGAATCCGGTTTGCCCGTTCCCGTTTCTTTTTACCGACATTGTAAACTACTGTCCCCGGCTTGAGCGTGCCTGAGTACATGCGCACATAGCAGAGGCTCCCCGCCTCCCTGTCGTTCTGAATTTTGAAGACGAGACCCAGAGCCTGGGCCCCGGGATCGCAGGGGATACCTATCTCCTCTTCCCTTTTAAGATGATGGCCCGATGCGGGAAAGGTCTCGTTGGGCGCAGGCAGATAATCCACCACCGCGTCGATTAGGGGCTGTACCCCCATGTTACGGCGGGAAGCTCCCGCGAGTACGGGCAGAAGGCTCCGGTTCAACACAGCCTTCCGCAGTTCCTTTCTGATAAGGGCCGGGCTCAATTCCTCCCCGGCAAGGTACTTCAGGGTTATTTCATCGGAAACCGAAGAGAGCACGTCAATGAGTTTTTCCCGCCATTCGGCCGCGCGTTTCTCCGTTACTGCGGATACGGGACTGTAGGCCGGAATTTCACCCTCGTCCCCTTCCCAGCGGATCTCCCTCATTTCGATAAGATCCACCACCCCTTCAAAGTTCCCTTCCTTGCCGATGGGGATCTGAACCGGAGCGGTTATTATCCCCAGCTTGTTCCCTATATCCTTTAGTACCTGGAAAAAATCCGCTCCTACCCTGTCCATCTTGTTCACATAACCGATGCAGGGCACGTGGTAATGTTCCGCCTGCCTCCACACCGTTTCCGTCTGGGGTTCCACACCCCGAACCGCATCAAATATCGCCACGGCCCCGTCAAGCACCCTGAGGGATCGTTCAACTTCCGCGGTAAAATCAACGTGCCCGGGAGTATCAATGATGTTGATCTGGTACTTGAGTTCTTTCCCTCCGTCTGCGGCCCTGTTCCAGTAGGTAGTGGTAGCGGCGCTCTGGATGGTTATGCCCCGTTCCTGTTCCTGTTCCATCCAGTCCATGATCGCTTCGCCGTCGTCAACTTCGCCTATCCGGTGACTCTTGCCGGTATAAAAGAGAATCCGTTCTGTAGTAGTAGTCTTACCGGCATCAATATGGGCCATGATGCCGATATTCCGCATGATTTCAAGCATAACTGTCTAATTATAACACATAAAAAACCGGATCGCTATAGTTCGTTTTGATATTTCGGAACGGCCCCGCATGCGAAGCTCAAGCGGTTTTTCCGGTTTTTCCGTATAAGTACTCTTCGATAATTTCCCGCACATTGTTTTCGTCTATCCGGACTATCGCTTTTTCCCGCTCATAGCTTGCCGCGGAATCGGAGGCATGCGCGGTATTGACCATCACATTGCTGCCGAATTCCCTGCGTACCGTACCCCCCGGCGCCTTGAGGGGATCTGTGGGGCCGAGTACGGCCCGGATTTTCTTTACGGCGTCTTCCCCTTCGTAGACAAGGATCATACACTTTACGTCTCCCGGTTTGTTCCGCTCGTTTTCAGGACAGGTATCCGGCCGTTTCCCCGACATAAAGTTGATTATCTGCCTGAACTGCTCCCTGGCATATTCGACGCCGAAGCTGTCTGTCAAACCCTTTTCGGCCTCGGCCGGGAGGGGAATATTGAATTCCCTTTCCAGAAGATTCCTGGCCTTCCGTCCAAAAACCGGAGCCAGCTTTTCCAGAAGCTGCTGTTCCACGGGGCCGTAAAAATCGAGGGCTTCATTCAGGGAAAAACGGAATATCTTGATACCTATGATCCTCAAGCCGGTACGGGAAAACATGTCGATGATAGTCCCCGGCCTGGATGAGGCAAAGGACCAGTTATCCGGCTTGATCATCACCAGTGTCTTTTCAATTCTGGAAGGTTCCGGGTAGATCATGTTGTCTACCATGTTCCGGCAGGCTCTCAGGCGGCGGGCAAAGAGAGCCAGGTTTTCATCGGCAAGACTCTGGCTCCGGGGGGTAAGCACGGCCGGTTCAAAATACATGATCCTGCCGGGATCTTCCTGATCGAGAATCAGATCCGCGTAGGTATCCCGGATTGTCTCGCCGGTCATCGACTCAACGCTCCGGTTTTCCGGGAAGAGAGCGCCGCAGATATCCGAAAGCTTGCTGACAGGATCTTCCCCACGGAAGAGGAGGAGTAAGGATCTGTGCCTTCTCCCCCCGGAGGGCCCCATATTTTTTTCAACATAGTCCGCCAGCAGTTTCGCCCCGCTGTTAAGGTTTTTCTGTTTGCTTCCCCGCAGGGATGCGGCGTATTGATTTACAAAATCTTCATCCGGGGCAATCATCTGGGCCCCCACCAGCTCAAGATCCGTGCGCGAAAGAAGCCGTGCAATGACTCCCCCCGTCCTGCTCTTCGCGATAGTATAGGGTGTTACCAGCACATACGAAAGTTTATTCATACTATGCCTTGACTTACTCTTCCGTCTCCGGGGGCAACAGATCGTTCCTGGAAGCCTCCTGCTTCACTATCTCAAGCAGCTCTACCCTGAAGATCAGGATTGAATAGGGGGGGATCACCTGTCCTGCGCCCTGGGAACCATAGGCAAGACTTGAGGGGATGAAGAAAAGGCTTATGCCCCCTGTTTTCATCGTCTGGATGCCTTCCGCCCAGCCGGGTATCACCGCTTCCAGGGGAAATTCCGCGGGTTCTCCCCGTTCCCAGGAAGAATCAAAAACCGTTCCGTCGGTAAGCGTACCCTCATAGTTTACCTTGACTACCGACATGGGACCGGGCTGGTCCCCCTCCCCTTCCTCCAGCACCTGATATTGAAGTCCGGTTTCCGTGCTGGTGACGCCTTCTTTGGCGCCGTTCTCTTCAAGCCAGGCGCTTTCCGTTGTCCGGGCCTCCGCCGCCTGTTTTGCCATGGCCTCCTGAAAGGCGCTCTGCACCATGCGTATGGCATTGTTCATGGAGATGCGGGTATCTTCCTTCTCCATCACGGCCCTGAGACCCTCGTAAACAGAATAATAGTCGAATTCCAGGCCGGTTTTAACGAGATCTCCGGCGATTACCATGCCGAAGGCATAACTGGTATCCGATTTTTGTTCCGCTGCCCTGACATCCTCCGCAATGCCTTTGGCAGAGAGACTTCCCGCGGCAAAAATACAGCAAAGAAACACAAGCATCCGTTTCATAATAACTCCTCCTATAAAAATGCGGCGGAAGCGCCGCATATGTAAATCGAAGCGGAACAAAGTTCCGCATAACTCCTGTAAAATGCGGCGGAAGCGCCGCATATGTAAATCGAAGCGGAACGAAGTTCCGCATAACCCCTTATTCGGTAACAAAGCGGTAGCCTGCTTTTTCGGCAACCACGGTTCCCACCGCCGGATAGCGGAGATGCATGCCGCCAATAAAGACTTTATTCCGGGCCGCATAGGAGAGGTATTCCTCCCTGGAAGCCGCGGCGGTTTTGGGATCGGTATCGTAAGTGACAGACACGGAAGGCAGGGGGAACTGGACATCCTCAACATGCATAAGATCCCCCCAGATGACAAGTTCCTTCCCCCCGTCCCGGACGAGGAAGGCCGTGTGCCCCGGAGTATGCCCGTAGGCTGCCGCTGCCCGGATGCCGGGAAGTATCTCAATCCCTCCCGCTGAGAGGACACCCGGCTCGAAGGTCTCCACCCGGCCTGAATAGGGAGCCAGTGCGGCTTTTGCCCCCGCGTTCCCCTGCCGGTCAACCCAGTAGACCCGCTCCTTCCCGGCAAGGAGAACCTTCGCTTTGGGGAAGAGGGCCTTCCCGTCCTTTGCCATACCCCCGATATGATCGCCGTGCATGTGGGTAAGGAGCACCGTATCCACATCTTCGGGTTTCACCCCCAGTTCCTTCATGCTGCTGAAAATGGCGCCCCCGAAGCCCGTATCCACCACCACCGTCCGGCCTTTTCCCCGGATAAGAAAGGTATTGGTCTGTGAACCAAAGCTGCCTCCGGGAATGTATGCGTCAAGCTGAGCGGCGCTCAGATCCAGGAGGATGTTGGATCTCCCCGGCCCCCGGGTTTCAACGAGCATCCGGACATCGAATTCCCCTATTTTTATGCTGTATATCGCCGGTTCCGCACCGAAAAGCGCCGGAGAAACCGCCATCGCCAACATGCCGCAAAAAAAGTTCAGTTTCATATAAACACCTTCATTATAGTCTATTATACCGGAGTATGCGGAAAAAGACGAGATTGTTCCAAGGCCCGCCGGGTTCG
>JAIRNJ010000096.1 GCA_031258115.1 Treponema sp.
GATCATCAGCATTGATGGGGCTGTCCGCCTTCGCCCGGACAGGAAGCCAGCGGTTCTCCTGGGCTATCACAAAAGCATCCCCGCCATTGGGCAGAGAATCAGAGGCGGTCAGGATAAACCGGGCCGCCTGAAGGTACGTGATTTCCTGGGTAGTGAGAATCATATCCAGTTCATCCGCAGTTTGGGCATGAAGAAAGCCCGAAATCGCCACAAATATGCCAAGCAGGGCCGGTTTTTTCAATGGATTACCCCCTTGGACAGACCTATCCCCTGAAAAATACACAATTTTAATAAAAATATATGTTTGTGTTTTTTATTAGAGAGAGAGAGAGAGAGAGACAGAGAGCAAATTCCGAGCCAAATCCGGCAATTTGGCACACATTATTTGAGAATTTCTCTTAATGTTTGAAAAATGCTTCATACTGTATGAATATAGCACCATATCGAAAAAAATCAAAGCCCCGTGAAAGAAACAACCAACCCAGCAGTTTGTTGCGCTTCGCGGGGGAGTCAGATCGGCTAAAATTTAGCGCGCATTTGACCGAATCACGGTATTTCTTTTGACAATTCCCCGCTTGAATACCGGGTATGGAAAAAAACTTGGCGTCCGGACGCAGGACGATGAAAGCCGGATACCCGCCGATCGGCGCCCCAGGGCCCAAAAGATCAGGTGAAAACCTGATCGGCTGGCTTTATGTGCTGCCCGCGCTTATTCCCCTGCTGCTCTTCTGGATCTTTCCGGTGATCTACTCGTTTTGTATCAGTTTTACCGATTGGGACATGATGGCCAAAAACTTCAACCTGGTACGGCTCAGGAATTACGCCTCCCTGCTGCGGGCCCCCAGGTTTTACCAGGTTCTTGGCAATACCCTGGTGTTTGCCCTGGGTACTACGGTTCCCAGCATCGTGCTGAGTCTGATCCTGGCCCTGCTCCTCTCCGGTCTACGGCGGGGAAGGGATTTTTTCCGGTCCGTGATTTTTTCGCCCTACATTACCCCCATGGTGGCGGTAAGCATTGTCTGGTCCTGGATATTCGAAGAACGGGCGGGGATTCTGAACTTTGTACTCTCCCTTTTTGGAATCCGGGGTCTCAGGTGGACCGCGGGCATGGATACCGCCATGCTGTCGGTGATCATCGTAACCGTGTGGAAACAGATAGGATGGTTCATGGTGTTTTATGTGGAAGCCCTTCAGCGGGTTCCCCAGGGCCTGGTGGAAGCGGCGGCCATAGACGGGGCCGGTATCCTGCGGCGTTTCCTCCACATCATGATTCCCCTGGTATCCCCCGTTACCTTTTTCCTGGTTATCATCGGCACCATTACTTCCCTGCAGGCCTACGACCTACATCATGCCCCCGGCCTCTACCTATGTACCCGCGTATATTCTCCTGGCAAAGATGGGGCTTATCAATACCCACAGCGGATACATGATCTCCTCCTCGGCGAATATTCTCAGCATCTTTTTTTTCCGCCAGGTTTTTCTTGGGATAAACCGGTCCATCCTGGAAGCCGCCCGGATTGACGGCGCGGGGCACCGGATAATCCTCTGGAGGATCGTGGTTCCCATGTCCGCTTCCGTTTTTGCCGCCATGGGCGTCCTTAATTTCATTGGAAGCTACAACAGTTATTTATGGCCCTCCCTGATTATTAAACGAAAAGCCAATTACCTGGTGAGCATGGGATTGCGTTCGTTTTTTTTCGGCGGCGGGGCCTATGGCATTAAATGGGGGGCCATCATGGCCGCCTGCTGCATTGTTACTGTTCCGCTCTTGTTTATCTTTGCCTTCAGTGGACGCAGGATTATCAAAGGCATTGCCGGCGACTCCGCAGTCAAGGAGTAGCACTGTCCCGAAAGCCCCGGTTCGGGGAATTAAATATTTTTTGGAGGAAAACATGAAAAAGAAAACTTATCTTTTGGCAGCCTGCGCAGGAATACTGTTGATTAGCGCCTGCAGCCGGAGGGAGGTAAAAACATCCGCCCCGGCGGAACCTGTCCCGGTGGAGATTGAATTCTGGTACGGCCTGGGCGGTTTCCTGGGTGAAACCATGGAAACCATCATTCAGTCGTTCAACGAATCCCAGAACGAGGTACGGGTGACGGGGATACAGCAGTCCACTTATTCAGAAACGGCCCGGCAGATCCAGGCAGCGGTGGCAGCGAATCAGGCTCCCGCAACGGCTTTGTTTGACATTTTTACCATGAGTGTTTTTTCCGAAAACGGCATAAACGAAGCCCTGGACAGCCGTGTGGCGGCGGCGCCGGACTTTAACAAGGAAGACATCATCCCTTCGTTTCTTGCCTACTGCGTTAATTCAAAAAATGAACTTATGGCCCTGCCGGCCTACGGCACTACCCAGGTTATGTACTACCGCATCGATTCCTTTAAGGAAGCGGGAATCGATCCTGACCAGGCGATGAAAAACTGGGAATCCCTGGCGGAAGCGGCCGCGAAAATGACCAGGCGGGAAAACGGGGAACCGGTATTTTACGGCTGGGAACCCATGGGGAACAGCTACTGCATGACGGATATAGCGTTTAGCAACGGCGCTCAGATACTGAGCAAAGACGGCAGAAAGGCCATGCTGGATACCCCCGAATGGATCGAATCCTGGGATATGGTGCGCAAATGGCTGTTTGAAGACCGGATTATGCGGATCCACTCCGGCGGGGACGGCTGGGAGTATTGGTACAGAACCATTGACGATGTGATGCAGGGCCGGGCGGCAGGCTATGTGGGGTCCAGCGGCGATCAGGGGGATTTGGATTTTTCCATCGTGGCCGCCCATATCCAGCCCGGTTTCGGCAATCATCCCCCTTCCCCCGGCGCCGAGTGCCAGAGCCTTGCCCTGATAGCCGCCGCACCGGAGGGGCAGAAAGACGCCGGATTCAAATGGATCCGGTACTTTAACAGCGCGGAAATAACCGCCCGTTTCTGCATGAAGACCGGCTATATCCCGGTACGGAGTTCCAGTACCGAAACACCGGAATTCAAGGCCTATACCATGGAACGGCCCCATGCCCTGGTGCCCCTGCGGCAGGCGGAAATTGCCCGGAAAAGCTTTATGGATTTTACCGGCGGTAAAATTGATGCCGCGGTACAGGACGCCAGTGAACTGGTGCTGATAGAAAACGTACCGGCAGCCCGGGCTCTGGCGGAAGCCCAGCGTATAGCCCAGGCGGCGCTGGACGAGTACTGGGCGGACCGGCTCTAAGACCCCGCACAATCGAGAGGAGGCTGCCCCTTGCCTGAGCAGCTTCCTCCCGCGTGCCCCGGTACAGGTATTCCTGCACGGCGCCGCATGGAATACATTTACAAATATGAACACGCCCTAAAAATGCAAAACAACAGAAAACGCCTACTTCTTCCCCGAGTAAAGTTTGAATTCCATCTCTTCACTGTACTTCTTGATGAGGTTGAACCAGAGAGCCTTTTTGCCGGTAATTTCCTTGCTCTTGCGGCCGATTACTTTTAACTTTTCGTAAATTGAAACGGCATTCTTGGCGGCAAGCCAGGTCCTGTAATGGTTGCCGGAAAAGATCTGGGCGGCCTTCTCGTCAAGTTCCCTGTCAACAGTGTTTCTGTAGGAAGTGAGCAGAAGATCGTAACGTTCCGCAACGCCCTTGAGGTAGTCAAGGATAAGTCTGTCAAAAGAAGGAACCATCTCAATGATGGTGATAAGATCGTGGAGCAGATCCGTTGCCGCGGAAAAGTCTTCATCCTGAAGATAATTCCGGAGCCCGAGATTGCAGAGCTTTACAAAAGTATCGTTGTCAACTTCCTTGAGGCTCAATATCGGCTTTGGAAGAGAAACCTTGTACTTCGGCATTAGTTTTGAGGTCTTTGACAACAGTTCCATCATGTCCTGGTAGATCCGCTGCTCCCAGAGATTTTCCTTTATCGAACTGAACAGTTTAAGGAGGTCTTCGCTGATTTTTTCCTTGTAGCGCTCTTCCGGCTTAAAGACAACTTCCATGGAGGGAAGCTGGACGCCCTTGAATTCGATGAGCCCGGTATCAAAAAAGTAAACCGCATTGTTCCTGAAAATGGCGCATTTTTCCGCGGTGTTTTCCTTCTGGTAATTCATGAACACCTGTTTGGTCACCATGATCCGGGATTCCTTGGGGGAAAGTTCATTGGCCCTGGTCTGGAGCCGCGCGCCGGAATTGAGGAGAAAGCCCGACAGGTTCCCCTGCTCGGTGATGATGAGGGGGCTTGATGTATTGCCCCCGGTGATCCCCGCGGAGATCTTGAACACCGGCAGAATCTTGGCGTCCCCGCTCCGCTGGGTGTTGATGTTCGGATCCTTTATCACATTGGTCTTGCCGAAGTAGTCGAGAATCGCCAGCACCCCGGTAAGGGCATCGGTGGCGGAAGCGGCCACCAAAACTATCTCATCCCCCCGCTCCCGCTGGCAGACCGCATGACACTGGGTACAAAGCTGACGGACTTCATTGTTTATCGACCTGTCCAGGGTATGAAGCATGGAAAGATTCTTCCTGGAATCCTGACAAAACTTGGTATAGCCGTGGATATCCAGCATTCCGATGTAAAGGTTGGAAATGGAAAGGGTGCGCTTCATATCCCCCGCCTCGGGAAAAAGCTTGTCGGTAATCACCAGTTCCGCCCAGAGAACCTTGTGGGTCAGCGGGGAAATACCGGAAAAAAAACCCCAGTTAAGCTTCTTGATGAGTTCAAAGATCCGCATGATGACAGGATGGCAGCGCTTATCCTTGATTATGGGTTCCGCAAAGGTTTTAAGCTGGGAAAAGGTACTTATCTCCTTGGTAATGACCCGATCATACAAAAAGCTAAAAAGCTCATGCTCCGAGACCAATTCATTGTATTCACTCAAATCTTTCACAATACAACTATAACATATATGAAGTCCGATTTATAGAGCAAAGAAAGACGGGGCCCAAAAGAGCCTGAAATTTCAGCGGCTTCGGGACATTACCCATTAGAAAATTTTATCGGTCTGGTGTATAATTATAATAAGGAGAGTATTATGGAAACCGCTGCGGTGCTTAACAGTTCAGGCATAGCTCTTACCGAGGCAAACCGTCCCTACGAGGCCATTCCTCTCTTTGAAAAAGCTCTGAGCATAGAGCCGGAAAATCCCCTCCTCTGGCTTAATCTGGGGATTGCCCGGCAGCATACAGGCGATTATGAAGCCGCCGTCGAATGTTTCTATCAGACCGTAAATATCGACAATTTCATCTCGGAGGCCTGGGTTTCCCTGGGTCTCATCTACTATGAGCTTGAACAGTTTGAACTTGCCGAAGACTGTTACCATTCCGCCCTTCAGGTTGAAGAGAACGATCCCAAAATCTGGAACAACATGGGGGCGCTCTACTTTACCCTGGGCAACAACGAAGAGGCCCGCCGCTGCTTTGAAGAGGCTGTCAGGCTGGCTCCCATGCACTATGACGCCCTCTACAATCTCCGGGATACCTGTCTGGAAATGAACGATTACCGGGCCGCTTCGGAATTCGGCCGTATTCTCTCCGGCCTGGAGGATTTCCGGAATCGTTTTAGTTCCTCCCGGGCCTGAATTCTTCATGAAAATCCTCTATGTAGCCGAAATTCTGGGAAAAGCGGGGCTTTATGCCTTCAAAAAAGGGCTCCCTGTACTGAAAAAAGACCATTCCATCGATTTTATCGTGGCCTGCGGAGACGGAGTCACCGGCGGGAACGGCATTGGCCGTAATCATGCCGCATATCTGCGTAAGCTGGGAGTGGATGTCATAACAACCGGCGAATGCTGTTTCTACAAGAAGGATCTCACGGAAAATATCAACAAAATGCCCTATGTCCTCCGCCCGGAAAATCTTTCCCCGCAGGCGCCGGGTTCAGGTTCCCGGATCTTCCGGGTAGGCGGCCCGGAAAACAAAAAACCTGCTTCTCCAAAAGTTGCGGTTGCCGTCCTTCTGGGGCAAAGCGGCTTCAGCCGCATCCACGCGGATAACCCTTTCGTAATTCTCAATGCTCTGCTGGAACGGCTCCGGCTTGAAACCCCCTACGTCATCCTGGATTTTCACGCCCAGGCGACCGGGGAGAAGCAGATCCTCTTCCTCGCCGCGGACGGCCACTGTTCCGCGGTTCTGGGCAGCCATACCAGGGTTCAGACTGCCGATGAACGAATCCTTCCCGGCGGCACGGCGGTAATCACCGACGCGGGCCGTACCGGAAGCCTCAACTCCGTCGGCGGGGCGGAGATCGCCCCCCGCATCCAGGAGTACATTTCCGGTATTCCCGAGTGGACAAGGGATGCCTGGTCGGAGCCCCAGCTTGAAGCGGTTCTGCTTGAACTCGAAGAGAACGGCAAGGCAAAGTCCATCCGGCGCGTCCGTCTTCCCGTGCCGGGCTCTCCCCCGCCTCCAAAAGCGGAACAATCCGCGGAAGATTCAGAATGAAGGAGACCGAAACCGAAGCCTGTTTCGGCTGCCTCAATACAAGCTGCAAAAAACGCCTTCACCCGAAAGGGGAGCCCCTCTCCCGCGGCGGCCTCCTCCGGAGTCTCCCCGCCCTCCTGATCCCCGCGGCAGGCTTTATTGCAGGCTATACCCTCCCGGGCATCCTCGTTTCAGAGGCCGCGGAAGCCCTGCAGGCAGCCTGCGGAATGACGGCCCTCTTTGCCTCGGCAGGGCTCTGGTATATTCTCCGCAGAAAATGAGGCTTTCCCGAAACTAACCGGGTTTTGGGAAAGGCTCAAAATAACAGGCAAAAGTATTTACCTTTCTCTTCAAAAAAGTGTATATTTATTACATGGAGAGTATATCTCCAACATCTGCCCGCACGGGGGGTTGTAAACCGGCCGGGCCGGAAGGCCGGCAAAACGCATTCGGAAAAATTGTAAGGGATGCGGAAGGAGTCATTATGAAAGGAAACAGGCCCTACATGGATCTGGGGAGCATTTTCGACGAGATCTTCGATGCCGCCCAGGATTTTAAGGATGAATTCTCAAGGAATTTTGACTACGGTCATGGTGAGTTCCGGGAACACGGGCCATTCGGACCCGGCAGCCCCTTTGCCCGCTGCTTCGACGAAAACACCGATTTTTATCCCAACTATTCCTATCCTCCCATGAACGTCTACATGACAAGCGACCGGGGGCTCAACTTCGAATTTGCCCTTGCGGGCTTTGACGAGAAGAACATCAGCCTCTCTTTCCAGGGGGACTACATGGTTTTCTCCGCAGTCCTCCCCGCGGGAAACGAAGAAAGCCGGGATCTTCCTTCGGAAGAGAATATCCGCTACTTCAAACGCCGTCTCAAGATGAAGAATATTGAAAAACAGAAGTACTACGCTCCCCTGGACAAGTACGCACAGGAGAAGGTAAAGGCGGTTTTCAAAAACGGCATCCTCAGAGTAACTATTCCTCCCAAGGACGAACCTGACCAGAACGACGGCATCAGGATCGAGATCGTCAAGGAAGGTGTCTAAGGATGAAATGCGCCCTGCTCGTCATAGACATGCAGAAAGCCTCCTACAGCGGCAGGGAGAAACGTCTCATGGACAAGGCGGCCCGCACGATCAACGAGGCGGCCGCCCTTTTTCGCGGCAGGGGTTTCCCGGTGGTGTGGATTCAGCACGACAACGGTAAAGACGCCGCTCCGGGAAAAGTCAAGTTTGAAATGATCGATGCGCTTAAGCCCCTGGATGAAGAAAAGCGCATCGTCAAACACTACCTTAACAGCTTCAACAAAACAGAATTACTGTCATTCCTGCAGTCGCAGAATGTTGACACTCCCGTTATTACGGGCTTCTGCGCCGAGTACTGTGTACTTGCCACCTTCCGCGGCGCGGAAGACCTCGATCTTGCACCCCTTATGCTTAAAGGCGCCATTGCAAGCGGAAGGGGAAAAAACATCCGCTTTGTAGAGAAACTTGCCAAAACCGTCAGCCTGGAAGAACTCGCAGGCTGAATCCTTCCCTCTTTACAAAAGCTCCAGAGTAAAACTCAGATCATAGACCCCGCCCGAAAGGGCGTAGGCGGCGGGCATGACGGAACTCCAGGCCATGTTGGAACCGATGGGGCCGTGGGCGGCATCGATATGGAGGAAACTTTCCTCCCGCCGCGGGATCTCGTGATCATGCCCGGCGGCGATGTAGTCCTCCACGGTACTGTGGTGAACATCGAAGTGGAAGGGTCTGTCCCCCGAAATCCGCAGTACTTCTCCCTTTTTCCCTTTAAGGCAGAGCCAGCGGGTTTCTTCGTGGCCTCCGCATTCCGACGGGGGCACAAAGGGAAAATGTTCATTCCCGACAGTGGAACTGTAACGGCCAAGGACTGCGGCAAGCTTCCTGTCGGAATAATTTTCGACGGGGCCGCGGCCGTAGTATTCGATGTCTTCAAAACCCGGAGGAAGGACGAATTCCAGACCCACCCTGGGCAGCGCGTTGAAGCCTTCATCCAGCCTGATGCGGTAGTCAACAGTAATACTGCCCTGTCCATCGAAGACATAGGCCAAAAGCCCCTTGACGGGAAGAGCGGCTTCGGTCCGGCCTGAAAAATCAAATTCGATGCGGCATTGAGAAGAACTTTTCAGGAGGCGGGAACCTGTTACACGGTGAGTCATGGCGCGGACTTTTTCGTAGTCGTCGTACCAACCCCAGCCCTGACGGGCGTCAAGACCGGTAAGGGGCCTGTTTAGCACCGGCTTTGCCCCCGAGACGAGGCAGCGCTTCCCCTCCTTTTCAAGAGCCGTAATGAGACCCGTTTCTTTTGAGATCGAAGAATGGAAGCCGCTTCCATAAACGGCAAAAACTGCATCTTCGGCAGACTCTTCAACAGTGATACTGCCTGATCCGGCAGACCTAACAGTATCGCTGCTGTTTGAAACAGGGCTTGCCTCCGCCGGGCCCCTTCCGGCGGGAAACTGGAAACAGCCGGTTTCATAACCTTTGGGCGCATAGAAAAGATCTCTTGTCAGGCGGAGGGAGAATTCCACCGTGTACTCCGCTCCCGCCTTCCGTTCAAAGGAAAGATCCGCACGGAACCGGGCTTCCTGCCAGACTTTCAGGGGAGGGAGGCTCAGATTTTTTTCAGAAATAACATCTCCGTTTTCCCGTATTCTTTGCATGCATTCCAGATCTTCCCCGTCTCCGTCTCCGGCAAGGCAGTTTACCCGCTTCAATACAAAGAGATCCGCCGGAGCTTCGGCTTCCCAGGCAAAACGTTCAGGTTTGCCGATTCTTAAGGGGCAGTAGGCCTGCTTGAGTTCAAAGGCGACGGGCTTCCAGCGGAGGTCGGGCAGAACCACGCCGTTGCTTGTCATAAAGGGCGGAGCGGAAAAAGGCTTAAACGGCGGAGTACTGTTTTCCGCGAAAGGCTCGTCAAAATCCCCGCCGTATGCAAAGAATTCCCCGCCGTCTTTTGTTTTGCCCACGAGGCACTTGTCCTGCCAGTCCCAGACAAAACCTCCCTGGAAGCGCGGATATTCGGCGCTCAGGGTAAGAAAATGTTCAAGACCGCCTCCCGCATTGCGGATCTGGTAGAGATACTCCACGAGGATTATGGGTCTGTCGTCTTCGGGATCGGCAAGCATCTTTAGTATCTTTTCTACAGGGGCATACATGTTCCCCCGGACATCGGAAATATTCTTCCCCGGTTCCCCCGCCTCGTACTGGCAGAGCCTTGTCTTGTCGTACTCCTTGATAAAACCATACATGGCCGCGTGGTTTGCCCCAACGCCGCTTTCGTTTCCCAGGGACCAGGAAAAAATTGAAACATGATTCTTGTAGTTCTGCACCATCCGTACCGCCCGTTCAAGATATGCGGCTGCCCAGGCGGGATCGTGGCTGAGCTGTCCCATGACCCCGTGGGTTTCAAGATCCGTCTCGCATACCAGAAGAATTCCCGCCTCATCGCAGAGTTCATACCAGTCGGGAGTATCGGGATAATGACAGGTGCGGACAGCGTTTATATTCATCAGCTTCATCTGCTTTATCTCTTCCCTCATGTGTTCCACGGGAACCGCCCGGCCGTTCCTCCAGCAGTGGTCGTGCCGGTTCACCCCCTGAACGAGAAGCCTCGTACCGTTGAGGTAAACCACTCCATGCTTTACCTCAATACGCTTGAAGCCTATGCGGGAACTCTCTATGTCCAGAATTTTGCCGTTTTTGTCGACAAGGCTTATCACCGCGGTGTAGAGCTTCGGCTTTGCGGGAGACCATTCCCCGATGTTCTTTACGGTAAAGCCTGCCCGGCCCGTATTGGCAGTAGGAACAGTGTCGTTCCGGTACTGTGCCATCGCCGCTACACTCCCCTCCCCTTCGGCAAGTTTGGACGAACCGTCATAGAGAGCCAGACCTATGCGGCAGCCGGCAAAACCCGGCGCCCGGGACACGGTAACATCCGTGGAAATTTCCCCGTTCCCAGAGGAGTCCGGCAGCGCGGTGATCTTCCAGTCCGCAATGTGCAGAGCCGGTTTTGCAATGAGAAACACATTCCGGTAAATGCCGGAAAGATACCAGTAATCCTGATCCTCAAGGTAGGTACTGCCGGCAAAACGGATCACCTCAAGGGCCAGGATGTTTTCACCCTCTGCAAGAAAGGAACTGATATTGAATTCCGAAGGAAGTTTTGAATCCTCTGAGTAGCCCACGGGCCTGCCGTTGACCCAGAGATAGTACACCGTTTCTACACCTTCAAAGCGGATGTAGATCTCTTTCCCCTTCCAGCCTGAAGGAACAGTAAAACTGTGACGGTAACAGCCTGTGGGGTTATAGTCTTCGGGAACATAGGGCGGATTGGGAACCCTCTCCGTTCCTTCCGACGGAGCAATACTGTATGGTTTATCCGCTTCATGCGGGGAACCTTTAGCTTCAGCCCCGGCTCCATTCCCAAGACTCCAGGGATAGATAACATTGGTGTAGATCGGCTTGTCAAAACCCTGAACTTCCCAGTTTCCCGGCACGGTGATGGGGGAAAACCCTGAAGCGTCATAATCCTTCCTGTAAAAATCATCAACTTCACAAGGATTGCGGCAGAGCCTGAAACTCCAGGTTCCCGCAAGGCTCATCATGTTGCCCGAAGAACCGTAACGATACTCCGCGGCCTGTTTTTCGTTTTCCCAGGCCCCCCAGCGGGTGTGAGCGTCTTCCCGGTTAATGGATACAACATCCCTGTTCTGCCAGTCCGGCCTGTAGTGAAAATCGTTTCTCGGATTACTCATAATCTTGCCTCACTCCTTTAACATTCAGTTTTCGCAAAGTCTGCAGCGCTTCTTCTTTTCTTTCAATGGGCTCAGTATGGATCGGGTCTTTCTTTTATGCAAGTAAAATGAACTTTTCCAAAATTATGATCCTCACCGGATCACCGAATTCGCATTGAGGGTTTCATACCGCGTCCGCTCTGCACTAAACTCGAGCCACAACCCGGGAGATTAAACTACTGTTGTAGAAAGGATCTTACGGTTTCTATGTCCAGTTCGACAGCCTGTGCGACTTTTTCAGGGGACAGTCCTATTTTTATCAGATTCCGGCTACTTCGAGCTTCCCTTCCGCTTTCCATTCGGCTATCAGTCCCGTCTCTTCCAGTACCTGCTCAAGCGTCAGCTTACTCCTGCGCCTCCTCATCCCTATCACCTCCTTCAAGCCTTCTGTATTCGCTCGGATTACCGCATCCGCATACGCCCCTATCTTCGCCCCCTTCCCAAGCTTCCCTATCTCCTCCGCTATCCGCTCTATCTCCTCCGCACCCAGACCCCAATCCAGACCCTTTAGCCATATGCTTTCCTCTTCCTCAAGCTCCCGGCTGTCAATGATCTGTATCGGGATAATGTCCCCTACGACAGTATAAATCCCCCGGTTTCTTTCTTCAACAGTATACCCCCGTATCTCCTTAAAATGACCCAGTACATCACGGGGATACCGGCTCTCCACAAAGGACAGGGTCAGTTCCGTGACGGGTACTTTGTGTAAAGAGGCATACAGGCACGCATACCCGTAGACCTTGTAGAAGTCCTCAACTGTTCCATAGTCTGCCGGGCTTTTGTATTCCACGAGGTTTACGGAGCGGAAGGAGGCGGCGATGTTCTTTGTGATGGGGGTATCTTGTGTTTTTTTGATAATAATCACATCGATTCGCAGAGGTTCAGCGGTTAACTGGAATTCGGGGATGAAGGTAAGGATATGTGAGTATTGGGAGAGTTCCTGTTGGAGAGCCTCGATAAAAGCGGTATGCCAGGGGATACGGGTTGATTCGGGGTTATGC
>JAIRNJ010000103.1 GCA_031258115.1 Treponema sp.
CGGGAAACACCGACAGAAGCTTGGGACGTGAAACAGGCGGACGGGTACTGAAACTGCCTTCAAAACTCCTGTCCATGGAAAGACCGTTCCTGTCTTTGGCCTCCGCAGTTATACTGATAACATACTCATGATTCCGTTCAAGAGGCGCTCTGGGGATAAAATATACGCGTTCCCCCTCCCAGAGGAAGTCCCCTTCAAGATTTGTACCGTCTTCACTCAGGCTAAAGTACCGTTCAACACTAAGCCTGTCAGGATCATGGGAAAGCAGAACCGAAACCTCAATGTTCCCCGGTTCTTCCATGAAGCCTTCGCCCGGATTCCAGGACAGCACTTCAAACGGAGAGAGACGGAGAAGATCGCAGGCGGAAAAACAAAGGGAAGACAGAATGAGCGCCGAAAACAATGAAAAAACAGGTTTTTTCATTCGACCGCCTCCAGCATAATCGCCGCATCATCCCGGAAATAGATGCCGCTTCCGTTGCCGATGCCGCTCCTGCCGCCCGGGACGAGAAGTCTGTAATAGTGTTTCTCTCCCGCCGTTCCCGGAATGAGACCTTCCCATTCCATCCTCAGGGTATCCGGCGAGAACCAGTCTACAAAACGGAGGCGGGGCGGGGTGAGATCGAGATCCGCAGGGAAAAAAGAACTCAAACTGATACGCAGCGGAGCGTCCCGCATTGCCTCTTCGCTGAAAGGATAGAGGAAGCGGATGTTATAACGGAGTACCCCGTCCAGGGCAGGATCAACGTTCACAGTCAGCGTTTGTCCGGGAGAAAATGAAATTTCCGGGCCGCCGTTTGCGGAAAACGAATGGATGCGCAGATACGGAATCGCCGTCTTAAAACCAAGGCTGAAATCCGCTTCCATTTCAAGGCCCGCAGTATCCCTGGCTTCCGCAGAAACAGTAAGGACATAGAAACTTTCAGGTTCAGGATCACGATCCGGAATATACACAAGCGATGAAGGTGAAAGCCGTTCCGTCCTGCCGCTCAGTCCCGGTTCAAACCGGATCTGATTAAGGAAATTTTCGTCCATGGGCTTGCTGAAACATATTGCGATGGCGAGGCCCGGCCTTAATCCGTCTTCAAGTTTTTCTCCTGTGGGAAACCAGCTTCCCCCGGAAAAGAGCAGAGGGTAACATTCCAGAACCGAAGGCCGCAGGCGATCAAGATCCGTGGTGAACTGCCCGGAAACCTTCCTTGCCAGCGGAAGACCTTCCCGGTTTTCGGCTCCTGTTCCCATGCTCCACTGATACACTTTCCATGCTTCAAGATTTTTTTTGGAGCGGATGACAAGAATCCTGTCATCATCCTTCCATTCAAACTCCTTCCCGGAAAAAGCGCTCACCGTAAAGTCCCGCTCCGTACTGGGCCTGTCCATGGGCGTCGAAAATTTCAATTCCACCCGCCCTTCTTCCGGACTTATCCCAACGGATGCTCCGTCCTCAGGATACGAAGCCTCCACTACAGGAGAGGGTGAACGGGACAGGGCGTAAAAGGGTATGTGATTATCCAGCCTGATGTCCCGCTTATCTTTGGTATACACAGTCCCGGAAACAGAGAGAGTGTAGCGTCTGCCCGGCGTCCAGGGAGAGAGCGGAATAAAAATGAGGCTGTTGTTTTCCCAATGGAGATCTCCCTCAATGTTTCCGCCTGTATAGTGAACCTTGAGGATGCCGGAACTTTCATTTTCTTCCATTTCGGTATCAAAATATACCGATACCGGAGAGTAGGGCTCTTTCAGCACTGTTTCTGCTTCCGAAGGAAAATATCCGTATCCTACAGGACGGAGATCGGCAAAACCGCATGACAGCAATACTGCGGCAGGAATGATAAGGGCGGCTGTCTTATTCAAGAACCACATGGATACCTTCCCGGAAACCTGATTCAGGCCGTTCCGCCGCCACTTCCCCGGCATTAAGCCCTGAGCGTATCTCCCGTTCTTCACCCATCGGCATGCCGAGTTCAACCTTTCGGGTGGAAAGAACACCGCCCTTTATCACAAAGACACTGCCCGTCTGTTCATCCTGTTTCAAAATGGAAGTTTCCTTTATGACTACCGCCTGTCTGCCCGCCCCCACCCGGATCACCGAGCGGACAAACATGCCCGGTTTTAATTTTTCAAATGAAGAGCGTTCCTCGCCTTCGGGAGAAGGCAGCAGCACCCGTACCAAAAGACTCAATGATTGACTGTCCGCCTGCGGGTAAACCAGATCCACCAAACCTTCCCTCCAGATCCCGGAGCCGTCCCCTTCGACAAGAACCCGTGCGGGCATACCTTTTTCTATCCTCATTGCCTCCGATTCCCGGACGGGAAGGACGGCATAAAAGGAATCGGTATTCATAATGGTAAGTATTTTATCTTCCCGTTTGACCCGTTCAGCTTCCTCAAGATAACGGGCCCCTACCACCGCGTCGGCAGGACTGCGGATCTGAAGTTCTTCAAGGGCAATTTTTGCCGATTCCAGTTCCCGCTGCGCCGCCAGAAGCCGCGCCTCCGCGGAGGCCAATTCCGCACGGAGTCCCAGCGTCTTTACCTCAATAAAACTTTTCATGGGTTCATCCCCGTTCCCGGAAACGATGCCTGCGGCCAAAAGATCCTGTTCCCTGAGTCCAACCTTGCGGATGGAAAGTTCCTTTTCCATGAGCTCAATTTCCGACAGAAGGTTTTCCAGTTCAAAATTCATGCTCCGTATCTCTTCTTCCGTCACGCCTCCGGCATCGAAGAGCGCCTCTTCGATTTTGAATTTACGGACATCCTCCTCATAGTTTTTCTGTGCATGGATCAGTTCCGCTTCCGCTTTTTCGATACCGAGGATCTCCGCCTCGGCCTGGAATTCTCCTTCCAGAAGCCTGGAATACGCCAGATCCCGATCCGCCTTTACCTGGGCATAGCCGTCTTCCGCCCTCTGCAGGGCCAAATCGAATTGGGGATTTTCCAGTTCGACAAGCAGATCCCCCTTGTTTACCCGGTCGCCTTCCCGAAAACGGATACGCAGTATCCTTGCGTCCTGGGGAGCCGCTACATCTATCTTGGTAAGATAGGAAAGAGAACCGAATCCCGAAATTTCGTCCGGGATCTTCCGCAATCCGGCTTCAATTCCCCGGACCTTGAGCGGAGCCTCTTCCCCTGTCTTGACACCGGTTCTGCAGGAAAGCAAAACCAGAACCGCACAAAATATACCGGCATGTTTCCTCATCATGTTCCTCCTTCCTCCTGTTCAAGCGGATCAGTCAAGAGACTTAAGACTCCCCGGCGGCAGATCCAGCATCTTTTCCAGTTCCTGTTCTGCCTCCAGCAGCGCCGCCGCCGCCTGGACTGCCTCGACCTTCTTCCGGGAAAGTTCAATCTCCGTTTCCATGAGTTCCGTCCTTGTTATCTGCCCCAGTTCCATCCTGAGGAATGCAAGACGGTATTTTTCTTCCGCCAGGTCTACGGTCTCCGCGGCCAGAAGCCGTTTATCCTCAAGGAGACCGTACTTTTCAAGCTGCAGGACGGCGTTCCTTCCCGTTTGTTTGAGGGATCTTTCATAGTTACTGCGTTCCTCAAAGAGAAGAGCCGCGGCCTGGGAACGCCCCAGGGCTCCGGCCGGATCGGGCAGCGGGGTAAATGAATTCTGCAGTCTTCCTGTCCTGTCGTAGGGCGGTTCCCGGCCAAAGGATGCAGAAGTAGTGTTGCGCAGAAGGGGCCCTGAAAAATCAAGACTGAGACCGACAGACCAGTTGTATTTGCTGAGCGGATAGCTCCGTCCCGCAAGGCCGAAATTTCCTGAAAGCTTCACCGCCGGTATCCATGAACGATCCGCATACTTCAGTTCCCCTTCCCGCCTGGCAATGCTGAGCCGGGCCTCTGCCAGAGCCGGGCTCCTGTTTTCCGCCAGAGCCTTTACCTTTTCCCTTGAGAGGGGAACAGCCTTTCTTTCGGTATCCACCGTCTCGATCAATTCCGGGATCTCATCCAGGGCCAGAACTTCCGCAAATTGTTCCTCCGCTTCCTTTAGTTCTATACTGTGGGAAACGACAAGCAGGCGAGCCTCCCCCACCTTGAGATCGGCATCGGCAAGATCCGCTGGCAGGGCCAATCCCAATTCCAGTTCCCGTTCAAGAATTCTCCGCTGTTCGGAAAGCGAATTGAGGGAAGATTCCTGAATCTCCAGAATCTGCCGGGAACTCAAAAGGTTCCGGTAGGCCCTTACAGCCTCATAGCCTGTTTCCGATCTCAGGCTTTGCAGCTTCGCTTCGGAAAGGGAAATATCCATTCTTTCAAGCCGTCTTTCCACAGCCAGTTTTCCTCCGTCAAAGATCAACTGTTCAACATTAAGCCCGTAATTTTTAAGAAAGCTGTCCGCATCCATCTCCTGCAGCCTGTCGTCCTCCGAAGCGGTAATACCGATAGACGGAAAGTAGGCCCTCAGACCCAGCATCCAGGCCCCGCGGCGGATGGAAAGCCGCGTTTTCTCGTAACGGATCTCCGCCGAATTTTCCGCGGCCATGTCCGCAGCGCCGGAAAAACTCAAGGGTTCCGTATAAACGGATGCCAGACTAAAGCCAAAGAGGATTCCCGTCAGCACGACTTCTCTCTTCTTCACCTGTTCTTCTCCAGAGCCCTGATTCCCCGTTTGACGGCAAGAGCGATTATCTTTCCCAGTGTCTTTGATGAGGAAAGACTCTCCTCTCCGGTACAGACCACCCGGCTTGCCGAGACGGGCATTGGCGCGGCGGAAGGAGAAGCCGCGGAAAGACTGCCGGGCCAGAAACGCAGATCCGCCGCAAGGGATCTCTTTGTCTTCCAGCCTGTGATATACTCCCTTTCCCGGAGTATCATATCCACGAGGTAATCTTCGCCCTCTCCGGCAGGAAGGTAGCCTTCTTCCCGCAGATACATGGAAACCAGTTCCCGTGCCTCCTCCTCCAGCGACGCCGTTCCCGCGATTTTGTCGACGGTAATTTCTCTCAGTTTTACCCTTCCCTTGACATGATCACTGCCGGCCCAGGACCGGATACTGTACAGTGGAGGGAGAGAAGTTCCGCAGGAAACAAGAAACACTGTCAGGGCCAAAACCAAAACCATCTTTTTCTTCATTCTTTTGACGCCTCCCCCGTATAGGATGCCTGCCTGATAGCCCTTTCCAGATTCGTTACGGATTTTACAAGGACACTCTCCTCAGGCAGCAGAATCCTTGTCTTCCGCAGATCTTCCAGAGCCTCTTCCGCCCTGCCTGCCGTCCAGCGGAACCTGGCCCGGTCAAGATACACCAGAGCCGTTTCCCCGGAGGCTTCGACCGCCCTGTCCAGCAGAGATGCCGCCGCGGCGCTGTCCCGGTTCAGGGAAGCCGCAAGACGCAGGGCTCCCGTGTTCGAGGGATCAGATTCAAGAATCTTTTCCGCAAGACGCAGGGCTTCAGCCTCCCTGCCCTCTTCCCGGTACACTCTCACCAGATACAATGCGGCTTCTCCCGTCCCCCTCCGGCCCCTCATTGCCCTGTTGAAATATTTTTCCGCGGCCGCGGTATTCCCCAAAAAGTATTCCGCCTTCCCGCGGAGCAGGAGAACCGGTACGAAGTTCCCGATGGCCGAAGCCGCATCGGCCGCCTCCCGGAAATGTCCGGCCCGGTAAGCTTCCGCGGCCCTTACATAGGCCAGCAATTCCGCTTCATTCATTTTCCCCCTGCAGGAAAGGAGAGAAAAAAGCAGGAAAAGCGGAACCACGGATAAAACAAGAGTCTTCACTACAGCCTCCCCTGATCCCTGCACAAAAACCTGAGCCGCTCGGCCAGCCTGCCCTGAGCCTTGTCCGCCTCGGATCTGAACCAGTCACGGAAGAGCGGCCTGGAAGCCGCTTCATCAAGCAGGGCCAGGGCGGAGAAGGTATAGGAGTTATCCTGCAGGGCAATTAAGGGGAAAAGATCGGCAAGCAGAAGAGGATTGCCGCCCGCCACGGCTGTGCGTATCAACGTTTCCGTTTCGGCCCTGGTTTTCAAAGCATCCCCGGCGCCCTCGCCCAGCCCCGCCTGAACAGCCAGAAAACGGCGGCAGACGGAGGCAAAAGGCCCGTCCGGCGCCAGATTGATACAGTTTTCCGCATAAGAGGCGGCGACAGGAACGGAAGAAGAAAAGTAATCCATGCCCCGCCGCCAATATTCCGGGAAAAACCCATGACGGGAACGAAGGGAAGAATAGAGAGCCCTCAGGCCCTCATTGTTTAATCCGCCTTTTAATCCGCCTTCAATCTCACACACAAGAATCAGCCAGCGGACAAAACCGTCGGGATCTTCCGCGGCCGCAAAAGGCTTAAGCCGTTCCGCGGCCGCTTCCCAATTCCCCCGCCGGAATTCCACGATCCCCTCGGCGGCTTTCAGGGCATCCTCCCTCCCCTCCTGCCGGAATTCCGGGTTTTCCAGCACATTGCGGAGCCCCTCCTCCAGAGCGTCCTCCTCTATAAGCCCCCGGCCGTAGGCAACAGCCAACTCCCTGTATGCGGCAATAAGCGCCCCGCCAAAATCCCCGGCCGCCTCCCGGATGGAAGACTCAAGAAGCCCCATGCCGCTTAGCCAGGTTCCCGCCCGTTCCGCCTCCGCCAGCTCTTCCAGACCTGGGGCCGGAGCCTCATTCAAAGCCTTCATCCCCTCTTCCCGTATCTCCGCCCTCTCCGGCCCGGAGAGATCCTGAGCTTCAGGTTTGCAGGAAAGAGGGATCAAGGCCAAAAGAACAAGCGCAAAGAACCTTAAGGAAAAAGTCTTCATACGCACCTCCATACCCTTAATAGGGTGTTCAGATGCAAGGCGCTTCAATGAAAACAAAAAAAAGTGAAAATTTTTTTAAATTTAACGCCTGGGCTATTGACAGGCATGCGGGACTGATGCTATACACATACCATGAAATCGCCCGGTTCCTTATATAACCAGAAACTACTGGGGGGGGGGGGGGGGGGGCCGCCCCGCCGGGGCGGGGGGGGGGGGGGGGGGGGGGGGGCGGGGGCC
>JAIRNJ010000140.1 GCA_031258115.1 Treponema sp.
CCGAATTTCTAAACAGCTTGACGGCTTATATAAAGCGTTCCAACGATGTTTTCGTCAAACATTTTTACAACACCTATAGCGACCCCTGGCCGCCGATATGGGTTATCTTCGAGATTCTCTCGATGGGGCAATTTTCGATACTGTACAGTATCACTGCCAATTCCTCTGCCCGGAAAGCTATTGCGGATTATTTCGGCGTGAAAGGGCCGGTTTTGACTACCTGGCTGCATACTCTTGTGTATGTGCGGAATATATGCGCCCACCATGCCCGGCTATGGAACAAGGAACTGCGTGTTCCCGTCAAGCTGCCAAAGAAAACGACTCATAAATGGCTTGCCGCCCGGGATACAACTAATCGCAAAGTGTATATTGTTTTGGCAATTATTGTGTATCTGCTGGATACGATTACGCCACGGCATAGTTTCCGGCAAAAGACAAAAAAGCTTATGGCAAAGTATCCAAAAACTGATACGGCGGCTATGGGTTTCCCGCAAGACTGGCCGGTTGATCCGTTTTGGGTTTGAGCCGGGAAAGGCAGTCCCGCGGCGCGGACGGCGGGATAAATCCCGCCTCCATCTGTCCGGTAGCGGCAAATTTATTTACGCCGGAACGTGGCATGTTTTTTATCTACGCCCTGCGGGCGCTTTTGTTTGTTCCCCCGTGCGCCCCTGTAGGGGTTGGTCAGTAACGGCATGATTAAGCCTGTTTCCGTGATACTATGTATGCGGGACGGCACGAACAGATACGAACGGATCGGAAAATTTAGAGTTTGTTAGTGTGATTGGAGGTCAGCCTTTTTCTTTCCTAAGCGAAAATTGCACATTTCTCACTTTGGCGGCTCGGGCTGCAGCCGGAACCTTAGTCGTTAAATGCCAAAAAGCCCTGCGCCGTTTCCGGTACAGGGCTTCTTCTTAACGAAGCAGTTTTTTTACTTGTTGATCTGGATCAACCGCTTCTGGGCCTGCGCTTTCTTTTTCATGTTCAGGCTAAGAACACCGTCTTTGAAGCTTGCAGAAATGCTGGTGGGATCGGCATTCTCGGGAAGCTTGAAAGAGCGGGAAAAAGAAACTATCTGCCGTTCCCGGAGAAGGAAGATGCCTTCCTTTTTGGCCTTCTTCTCATCATTCGCATCCCTGGTGTTTTCTTCCTCCAGTTTACTTTCGATGGTGAGTGTTCCGCCGTCTACGTTGATCTGAATGTCCTTCTCGTTATAACCGGGAAGATCCATCTCCAGAATGTAGCAGTCATCCTTCTCCCGTATATCCATTGCGGGCAGGTGGGTAAAATTCCTTCCCATCAGCGGGGTGGTGTCCCCGAAGAAGGACTCCATGTAGCGATCAAAGTCGCTCAAGGCATTTGAAAGATTTAAAGGGCGATACATGCTTACAGCTTTCATACCATGTCTCCTCATATGTGTCCGGTAGGGATACTGCGGATCGGAAGCCGCCCAACGAGCCAGCTTTCCCCCGGAGCCTTTCGGCCTCCGGTTTCCTGTTCCCTAACAACATCTATAATAAAGCAATAACCATGCCAAGTATTCAAAAAATAATAGTAAAAAGTGAAATTCACGTAATTCCTTATAATACAAGGAATTACGGAAGGCGGAATTTTACCGTTCAAAAAGCAAAAAAATCCGTTTGTGCCATAATGATCTTCATTTCATAATATTTTGTTTCAAAATGACACAGTAAGGAAATTTAGCCTATTTGACGTGTCATTCTGACACATATATGATTCAACCCTGCAGATCTTGCATTATGGTCATTTTCAAGGCATATTAAAAATGATGACATTTGATCAGGAAGAAGCTCTTTACGATTTTCTCGATAAATCAGGCCAAGCCTTCAGTCTGGAAGATATTTTTAAGGAACTTCGCGGTATCGGGAACAAACGGAATTTCCGGCTAAAGGAGGAAATTGCCTTATACCTGGATTCCCGCAGAGCCGCATTCAAAATTGACCAGGATCATTGGGCCTCATGGAAGGGTTTTTTTGAGGGGATCCCTTTTGTAATCTCTCCCACCCGTTCAGAACTGCTCAACGGCATCCTTATACCCGGCCACCGCTGTATTCCCTTTGCCAATATGGAGCTTTATCCTCATGAATACAGCTTCTTTTGGAAGGGGGAACCTGTCCCTTTTACCACTTCGGAGGGGCCGCCTGAGGATTTCTATCCCTTTTACTGTATCTTTGGCGAAGAGTACGCCCCCCAGTATGTGGCCCGCGACAATACCGAAAACGAAGAGGCTTACAATGCCGATCCCTTTGAGGAGCCGTCTGAAGTCTCCATTCGCACCATGGATATGAGGAACATCTACCGGGAAAGCGCCTTTGTGCCGGGGGACAGGTTCATAGTTAAGACTCTCGACTGGAAAGAGGGGCGTTTTGAACTGGAAAAAATAGGCAAGGATCAGTGGGATGAGGCCGATCTTGAATCCTGGCGCATCGCTGCGGAACGGGGTTTTTACGAATCTTTTGCCAAACTTGGCCCCGGCGCCACCACCTATGAGCAGATTGCCTATGCCTACTGGTATGGGGAAACGCGTATGCGGGAACTTCCCGCATTGTCGCTGGAAGAATTTCTTTACGAAAAAACCGAGCGAATTGATACGGTAGCCTATGGGATCGAAACCCGTTTCTGGTATGCCGGAAAGGAGATCCCCGACAGCAAGAGTCTCGACCTCAGCCAAATTCCTCCGGAAAGGACTCCCATAGAGGATCTCTTAATCAAGAAAAAGATCCCCGTTTCCATGTATGTGCTCAATTCTTTTATCCGGGACGCCCTTTTCCGGGGGGAGGATGACATCAGCCGTATCGTGGAACGTGTCATTCCCTCGATCATTCATCTGGAAGAGATGGAGTGGAATGCGATTGCCTTCTATATTGTGGACGTGATGGAGGAACTCCGGGAAAGCTACTCCTGTTTCAAGGATCAGACCATGGGCGCTATTCGGCAGCGGGTTTGCGAACTGCATAGCGCGGTTATTGAGTTGTCCGCCAAACTTAACACGGAAACCGGCGCCGAATGGCTGCCCAGGCATACCTTCATCATACTTTCCCAAATTCAGGCCCATGCGGCAGGGCTTCTGGAAGATCTGGATACCGATGAAGCGCCTCCACAGCCGGAACTTGAAGCCATCGATAACTCTCTGGATAACATGATTGAAACCTATGAAGACATCAAAGAGATGATCGATGAAGATCTCAATGTCTTCAGACATAACAATTTCTCCCTGGTAAAGCCTGAATCGTCCCGGAACGGCGCGTGGAAAAGCGTTCAGATCAGCATCGGGGGGACTGAAGTGTGGCGCCGGGTGCTCTCTCCATCAAGCCTCTGCCTGGAGGAGCTTCATCTGATTGTGCAGGCGGCGCTGAACTGGAAGAATACCCTTAGCTGGAGATGCGTCATCGAAAAGGGCGGCGGCATTCCCCTGCGCTTCATCGATAAGCATGTAAGAATTGACGAGCTTATTGAAGAAGGTTCTACCGAACTGCTCTTTGAATACGGCCTCAACTGGATCGTCAAGATAATTTTTTTCCCATACGATGCCGCGGCTTCCGATGGGAGCATCCTCTGCAAGGCCGGTGAATGGGCCGCCCCTCCCGAACAGATTGAAGGCCCGGTACGCTATAAAAAACTTCTCTATTCCCTGGAAAACGGCGGCGAACAGGAACTGCGCCAGGCCCGCGGCCTTCTGGGGGAAAATTTTGACCCTGAATTTTTTGATATTCCGGCCTGTAACCGCAGGCTTTCGGAACTTACGCTGAATCGGCAGCTCTGTCAGGATAGTTCAAAGCCCATAAAACTGGTATAATCGGCAAAGATGATAGAAAAATATGAAAATTCAAAGAAAAACAGCCTCTCATATCTGGTAGAACAGGGAGGAATCCATTATGCGCTTCCCGGAGAAACCATAACGGAAGTTCTCTCCAATCTGCTGGATTGTATTCCCCCTCATCTTATAGAACATAAAAAGCGCCTTATTGAGGCGATTCTGGAACGGGAAGCCCTGATGTCAACCGGTATAGGCAGGGGAATTGCCCTGCCTCATCCCCGCAATCCCCTGATTGACGATGAAGAAAAACGCTGTGTGGCCATCGCTTTTCTTAAAAACAGCATCAACTGGAAGGCGCCGGACGGAAAACCTGTCCATACAATTATCCTTATCATATCTTCTTCGGCAAAGAACCATCTTCAGACGCTGTCGCGCTTCAATTTTCTCTGTCAGGAGGAGAAGTTTTACTGGCTTTTGGAACGTCATGCCGCACGGGAGGAGATCATTGCCGCCATCCGGGAGGCTGAACTAAAATGGCAGGAAATCTGAGGTCAATTTTGAAAAATCTTTAACAGGAGTACAATGATGAATATTGCAGCGCTTGAAAAAACCGCCCTTTCGGTAAGGGCTCTTTCCATGGACGCCATTCAGAAGGCCAATTCGGGCCATCCCGGTCTCTGTCTGGGGGCCGCTGAACTGGGAGCCATTCTCTACGGAGAACTGCTCCGGCACGATCCTTCCGATCCTGCATGGGCCGACCGGGATCGTTTTGTCCTCTCGGCAGGCCATGGTTCCATGTTCCTCTATTCCCTGCTCCATCTTTCGGGTTACAGGGATATGAGCCTGGATGAGATAAAAAATTTCCGGCAGGTGGGTTCACGGGCCGCAGGGCATCCTGAGTACGGCCTTGCCGGGGGTATCGAGGCTACATCAGGCCCCCTGGGACAGGGTATTGCCATGGCGGTGGGCATGGCGGTGGCGGAAACCATGCTGGCATCCCGTTTCAACACCCCTTCCCATACGCTTGTGAATCACTATACCTATGTCCTTGCCGGGGACGGCTGCCTTATGGAAGGCGTCTCCGCCGAAGCCTCTTCTTTTGCGGGCCACTACGGGTTGGGCAAGCTCATTGTCTTCTACGATTCCAACAAAATTACCATCGACGGCAGTACGGATATTGCCTTTACCGAAGATACGGCCAAACGCTACGAAGCCTACGGCTGGCAGGTGCTTTCGGGTTCCATGTATGACTTTGAAGGAATTGCAAAGCTCGTGTCCCAGGCCAAGGCCGAAAGTACAAAACCCAGCCTTATCATCCTCAAGTCTGTTATCGGAAAGGGAGCCCCGACAAAGCAGAACACCGCCGAGATCCACGGGTCTCCCCTGGGAGCGGAGGAGCTGGCCGCCGCCAAAAAAGGCCTGGGTATTGAAGGTGATTTTTATATCGCACCCGAGGCTGTGGAATATTTTAAAGCCAGAGCCGTCGAATGGAAGAAGATCCGCGAAAGCTGGAAGGCTGAATTTGAGGTATGGTCAAAGGAGAATCCCGAAAAACGGAAGGAATGGGATCAGTTCCATTCAGGCAAGGTTCTTCCCGCCCAGCTTCCCGCCTTTGCCCAGGGGGAGAAGATTGCAACCCGGACCGCGGGCAACAAGTCGCTGCAGGCCGTGGCTACAGCCAACCTCAACCTGGTGGGAGGTTCCGCGGATCTTAAAGGCCCCAATGCGGTAGGCCTTCCCTCCGATGCGGGTACATGGAGCGCGGTAAACCGCCGGGGCCGGTATATACACTTCGGCATCCGGGAATTTTCCATGGCCGCTATTGCCAACGGCATTCAGCTTCACGGGGGACTCCGTTCATACTGCGCGACCTTTATGGTGTTCAGCGATTACCTGCGTCCCGCTCTGCGCCTCTCCGCGCTGATGAAACAGCCTGTAATCTATGTGTTTACCCACGACTCGATCTATGTAGGTGAAGACGGGCCTACCCATCAGCCTGTTGAACATCTGGCAAGCCTCCGGGTCATCCCTAACGTAAGGGTGCTGAGGCCTGCCGACCCCGAAGAAACCGCCTGCGCCTGGGTCATGGCCATGGATAATCATAGCGGCCCCAGTTGCCTGGCCTTGAGCCGGCAGAACCTCACGGTCTTCCCCAAAGATGATCCCGACTGGAAAAACACGATCCGTACCGGCGCCTATATTGTCAAAAAGGAGAGCGGGGGGCAGGCAGACCTTGTACTCATGGCCACAGGTTCCGAACTGGGCCTTGCCCTGGAAGCTGCTCAGCTTGTCCGGGCCAAAAAACCGGAACTCAAAATCCGGGTAGTGTCCGTGATCAGCCGGGAACTCTTTGAAAGTCAGCCTGAGGCCATCCGCGAAACAGTTGTGCCTTCCGGGTGCAGGGTCATTGCCTGTGAAGCCGGGGTACACTCAGGCTGGGAACGCTGGGCCAAACCGGAAGACATCTTTGCCATCGACCGCTTTGGCGAATCGGGCCCTGCCGCCAAGACTGCCGAACATTTGGGCTTTACTGCAGAAAAACTGGCGGAACGCTGTCTGGCGGGGTAGGAAGAAAACCGTGTACCGTCGTGTGACAGATCCTGCTGTTATGGTTAGAGTCTGTCTCTAAAGAGGAAAGGGGCTTATAGGTCATCGCAAGTCCTTGTCTTGCAACACACCGGTTTCTCTACTGCGGCCTGCTCACTCCCAGTTCCCGCAGTCCGTCCAGTTCCTTGCGGGCTTGCTGCTTTACCGTAGTGGGAAGATCGCGGAGGGTAAAGAGCTGCAGGAGTTTGATGCCGGCGGTACTCATGGGGGGGCCGGAAAAACGGCTAAGGGCTGCAGTTGAGGAGACTGCCGCAATCAGGGTCTGGGGATCACGGGCGGCATTATCGGGCGCGATAAGTACGTTGTAGGCCGCGATAGCTTCTCCTGAAGGGTCTACTCCGATACGACCGATAGCCTCGCAGCAGGCTGCTTTTATCGAAGGTTCGGGATCACGGTTGATCAGGTTCACAAGGAAGGAAATAGTTTCACGGGAACCCATATAAGAGAGGAGTCTGATAAGCCTGACCCGCTGGGGCGGCAACACAGGCGGCCTGACAGGGGAATATCCGGGGGTTCTGAGAAGCCCGGCGGTCATTTCCATGATGTAGCCTACATAGGCCGGCTCCATTTCGCCTACCTGTCCGGATCTCGTTGCCTGGAAAATGGTTTCATACATATAGTTGACATTCTCTTCCGTGTATTTCTCGGGTGAATTGGCCCAGGGGGAAGGCGGCGGGTTTCCCAGACCGTATTTTCCCTCCGGCTCGGGGCCGTAGTAAAGAGAACGGGGCACATTACGCCCGCGATTTTCAATTTTGAACGCATTAAGCATGTTGGCACGGAAGGGAGAATAGAGGATTCCTTCGTCACTGAAACTGGGAACTGCGGTGGCGTCTTTGAGATGAAGCATCCAGATCCGCCTGCCGTCATCGTTAAAGAGGGTAGCGCCGCCCCGGGAGAAAAAGAAAATTCCCCGTTCATCATAGGTCATGCTTGAATTTCCCGCATCAACGTTTCCCGTGCCTTTTTCCGAAGGACGTTCATTGCTGTCGGCGCTCCAGAGCACTTTTCCGTTGTCGCCTGCAATGAGCAGGACTCTGCCGTCCCGCAGGGCAACCGCAGCATCCTTGTCACGGCCTGCGGCCACAGCGGGAACCGCGGGGAGGGAAGGAAAAGAAACCCGGGAAAGTCTTGAAGAAGGGCTGGCTCCCATGTTCCGGTTGATCTTGTCCACTTTTCCGTCACTGTAAAAAAGCATATAAGAATTCTGCTGATCCCTGGGAAGGCTTTCGTCCTTGAGGGGCACAATGGCAGCAGGAAATCTGTCAAGGCTGATTTTTTCCGCCGCACTGAACTGGTTTATCAAAACAAAATCCCTGTTTTCAAGTACCATGGCCACTCCCCCGGTATGATCGAGGATGGGGGCTACGGAGATGGGGCTCCCCAGATTTATATGCCAGAGGGGAAAACCGCTTGCGGTACGGCACCAGAGATCCGTAGCTACCGGAATAAAGACTCTTCCGTCCCAGCCTACCAGCACAGGATGGCTGATCGGCCGTCCCAGATCCAGATTCCACAGTTCCCTGCCTACCCGGTTAACGGTGATTAACTTCCCCGCCGCATTACACACATAGGACGCCGCTTCCCTGGAACGGGTAACATAAGGACTGGCATTGGCCTGAACATTGTAATCCCAGAGGAAGGTGCCCTGACGGCTGTAGGATTTAATAACGCCGCCTTCCACGGCCACTACCGCCGATTCAGCCTGGAGAAAGGGAGTTCCCCTCACTGTTCCATTGAGATCCTGAGACCAGAGGGGACTGATGCTCACCCCTTCTCCTCCGGGCTGGGGCCCCTTGCCCCTGGGAAGGGAAGCGGACCCGGATATTTTGCTGAAACGGGTATATGACATGATCCCCGAGGGGGTATCTCCACAGAGGAGCCCTGCGGCAGGAAGTTCAAAACTGTTACGCCCGTCACCGAAGGCAAGATACAGACGCTCCTGCTTGATGGATGCATAGTTGGGAAGGGCATTATCCAGATTCAGGGTGAGATTGAAGGAACCGTCCACCGGGGCTTCCTTGTAGACATTGCCGTTTTTGTCCCGGAACTGGGTTACCCGCCGGATATGCCCGCCGAACCAATAGCTCCCTGTTCCGGAAGCATAGTACAAAAGAGAATTATCATTGCGGCTTTCATAGGTATCAAAGCGTTCAACCACAATGGATCTGTCGCTTTTAAATTCGATGATGCAGACAAGGCTTGCATCCCCCAGGGATACATTGCTCTGCCATTTTCCTATCATGTAATTCGGGTAGGGAACCCGCTCCATGGTTTTAACACAGAGGGAGTATATCTGAACTGCGCCGGCGCTTGGGGCCTGTTCTTTCACGGAAGACAGAACCTTGCCGCTGCTCACCTCAAGGGTGTCGGCATAAATGGCGATCTGGTTCTTTTCCTTGATCATTCTTCCCCGGATGATATATTCGGTTTTAAGGGCTCTGCCAATATCCCTGACTTTCTGGACATCTTTCCAGTCGTTTGCCTTTATATCCAGGCCCGCTATAACGCTGCCGGTAGTTTCGCTGTTCAGAATATTCGCCATTTCCAGGGCAGTAAGTTCGGATGAAAACTGCCGGGACACGCTTGATGCATCGTACAGGGAAACGCCGGCTTCCGCATCAAAAGGAAGCACGGCTACTGTTGACAGTCTTTGTGCAAAAGCCTCGACAAAAAGAAGTATAAACACTACGCAAAGTATCGTTCTTTTCATTTTTCCGTCCTTAATGTAATCAACCAAAACAAGTCATGCAAACAGCAAACGTTCCGCATTTTCCCGAAGTATCATATCCCGCTCCCTATCCTTGAGGTTCAATTCCCCAAAAGTTTTAAGACAGCCTGCAGGATCCCACATAGGATAATCGGAACCAAAGAGGATCCGTTCAGCCCCATAAATGCCTATCAGTTCTTCTGTCCGGCGCTTCCCCAGGAAGGGTATGGAACTGGACACATCGAAGTAACAGCGCCGGTCTTTCAGGTACTCCAGAGCCAGATCGAAGAGAGACCAGCCTCCAAAATGGGCGGCCACCACCTTCAGTTTTGGAAACACATCCAAAACCCCGGCCAGTCGTGCCGGATGGGAGTATCCGTAACGGTAATCTCCGGTATGGAAAATTACCGGAAACTTCCCCTCCAGGAGCGCATAGATCTTCATCATCCTTTCGTCATCAATGTCAAATTGCTGCATATCGGGATGAAACTTGACCCCCTTAAGCCCCAAACCCTTCATCCGCTCGATCTCCTCACCGGGATTTTCCATGCCCGGGTGAAGAGTGCCAAAACCGGTCAAGGCTATTCCCTTCCCTTTTTGCTCATCACAGACACCCGCAATGAAGTTGTTGATACTCCCAACCTGAGCCGGTACTGCAGCGGCGGAAAACACCACAAAACCGCCGATACCCCCCGCCTCTCCCCTCTCCAGGAGATCCCGGACGGTACCTTCGCACTGTACAGGTATCTTATAGAACTCCCCGATGTTGGATACGGCCTTCCCGGCAATCTTTTCCGGGTAAATATGAGCGTGAAAGTCTATAACCATGTAACGTTCAACCGAGCCCGCCAGGGCGAAGGTTCCCCACTTGATGTTTCCTGCTATTCCTATAATAATAATACAAAGAAACATTCAAAAAAACCATAGCGTCGTCCCGTCTCTTCATAAAAACAAAAAACTGTGCTTTACTGTTACGTATGAACTACAAAATAGCCTGTATAGGCAGCGGAAATATGGGAACCGCCTTGATGAAGGCGGCGGCAGCCTCCTGCGGGGCTGAAAATACCGGTTTTACCGACAGCGATAAGCCTAAAGCAAAGGCGGCGGCAAAGGCGCTGGGGGCAGAAGTCTATGCTTCCAACCGGGAAGCGGCAGAAAAAGCGGACTTTGTATTTCTTGCGGTAAAACCCCAGGTGCTTTCTTCTGTACTCGAAGATATTGCCCCGGTGATTCAGAAGCGGATGGATGCCAAAAAGCCGCCGGTACTGGTCTCCATGGCGGCAGGCTGGAGCATCGTCAAAATTCAGAGTCTGCTGGGTTTGGCAGGCGCTCACAGTTATGTACCCGAACGGCTCGGGCCCGACTGGATGGATATAAAGCCTGTAATCATGCCCGAAAAACCCGTCCCCGTACTGCGGATCATGCCCAATACTCCCGCACTGATCGGCAAAGGGATGATAGCCGTGGCGGCTTCTTCCCAGATACCCGCGGATAAACTTGCCGCCTTGGAGGAATTTCTCTCCAAAGCGGGCCGGATTGATCATATCGAAGAACGCTATCTTGATGCGGTTACCGGCCTTTCGGGTTCGGGGCCGGCCTTTGTATACATGTTTATTGAAGCCCTGGCGGACGGAGGGGTTCAGGCCGGCCTGCCCCGGGACAAGGCCCTGAGCTATGCGGCTCAAACCGTACTGGGTTCCGCGGCCATGGTACAGGAGACGGGCCTGCATCCCGGAAAACTCAAGGACATGGTTACTTCTCCTGCCGGAACTACCATTGCCGGTGTTTCTGCCCTGGAAAAGGCCGCATTCCGCGGCGCCGTGATGGGAGCGGTGGAAGCATCCTGGAAATGGGCCGAAAAGCTGGGAAAATAGCGACAAAACCGGTGATTTTGGAACAGCCTTAAAGGAGAATCCCATGCGGCCTTCACTCTCCATAGCGGAATCACTTGCGGAAATCCGGGAAAAGATTCTTAAAGCCTGTATCCGTTCCGGGCGGCAGGAAGGAGAGATACGACTCATGGGAGTATCGAAGTTCCATCCCCTTTCCGCAATAGAAGAAGCCTGGGATGCGGGTCTCCGCCTCTTTGGGGAAAACCGTGTACAGGAGGCCGTTGAAAAATTCAGCGGGTTTAAAGAACAACACAATGGTGCGGAACTGCAGCTTATAGGCCCGCTCCAGCGCAACAAGGTGAAGGCGGCCCTTTCGATCTTTGACAGCATTCAATCGGTAGACCGGGACTCCCTGATTGTCGAACTGGGAAAGGCCGCCGCAAAACGGAAAGAGGCCGTGCCTCTGCTGCTGGAATTCCACACCGCTGAGGAGAGCAAGAGCGGCTTTCCCGATACGGAAGCGCTGCTCCGGGCCGCCGAACAGATCCTTTCATATCCCGGCCTCAAACCGGAAGGACTTATGACCATCGCTCCCTTTACCACAGACAAAAAACTTATCCGCACTTCCTTCCGTTCACTCAAGGCGGCCCAGGAAGCCCTTTCTTCCCGTTTCCCCGAGGCCGATTGGCACTGCCTTTCCATGGGCATGTCGAACGACTTTGAAATTGCCATAGAGGAAGGCGCTACCCTGATCAGAATCGGTACGGCTATCTTTGGGGAGAGAGGGTGAAGCGCAGCCGGCCAGGGCAAATGGAACCTTGAAAAAAAGGCACATAATGTTCCGGCTGTATGGAAGCCGCTTATGCGGCAATCAGAAAGTGGGAATGGAGCGTTCCCCAGCTACGCTGGGGCGCGGAATGACCTGGCCGTTGCGGAGGCCGGGGGGCCTAATGGCGGAGAAGCGCATACAGACCTGTTAGGCGGAGTTTTGCCTATTCTTAATATATTTTTTATTCCATTAAAGTATATTGACATAAAATTAAATTATGATTTTGTATTATATGTTTAAGTGCTTTCCCAACATAAGATTCGGGAAACAAACCAGCGGAAATGATAACATTTGTGTCAATAAATCGTATTTCATTTTCTTTTGCGTAACTGTTTTATATATTTCACTACATCTTCGGGATCATTAAAACCGGCTTCTTTTGCGGCTCCTCGCATACTATTTTGAAAATTTGCCAGCGTCAATGAATTTGAATTTTGAAAATAATATTTACCGTTTTCTTCAATGAATATTATTTTATCCACTGTCAACAAGTTAAGAGTTCTTGTCCGCTGATTACGCAGATTAACGCTGATTTTAGCCTCTTTAATCTGTGAAAATCAGCGTAATCAGCGGACTTTTTTGTTTCCCGTTTTCTTAA
>JAIRNJ010000164.1 GCA_031258115.1 Treponema sp.
CCCGCCCGCGCCCCCGCCGCCCCCCCAGTTTCAATTTTTTCCCGGAAGTTTCTCTGTCATATTTCTGCATAATTGCTTTAGTCGCCATTGCTATTTTTTCCTCCTGATTAAAGGATATCGTTTATTTTCTCACGTTTGTTCAGATCTGTCAAGTCAGCGGTCTTTCCGGGGTCTTTCCGGACATTCTGTAAATTCCGGAATTACCGGCTGTATGTATTTACCTGAATCCATCGTGTATATTTCCTTTTTCGTACAGCTATGTTACAATATAGCCATGTGTTGGTATTGCGGGGCGCCGGTAACCGAAGAAGAACCCATTGGCCGATCCATGAGATGCGGAAACTGCGGGAAAGATCTCCGTTGCTGCAGGCATTGCCGTTTTTTTGTTGCCGGGGACTGTATCGAATCCCAGGGAGAAAACCCTTCGGAAAGAGACAGGGCCAATTTTTGCGACTGGTTTTCCCTTAACGCCATTTTTAGAAAGCCCGGTGAGGGATCGAAGAAGGAACAGGATGCCGCCCGCTCGGCAAAAGCGGATTTTGACAGCCTTTTTGGGTAGCAATGGATAGACGGCCCATTCTTTTTATCGATTCCGGTATCGGCGGAATCCCCTATTGCAGTAATTTCCGGGAGCGCAACCCTGCGGAGACTGTTGTGTATCTGGCGGATCACCTTCACTTTCCCTACGGGAAACGGAGCAGGGAAGAACTCGCTGCGATTCTCGGAGCGCTGCTGGAATCCCTTACCGTGGAGTATGATCCCAAAATTTCCGTCATGGTCTGCAATACCGCTTCGGTTTCGGCTCTGGCGGAATTGAGGGAACGTTTTCCTTCCCTGCCTTTTGTGGGTACTGTTCCGGCGATCAAGCCTGCCGTGGAGGGGAGCCTCCGGCGCGTGGTGGGGGTGCTGGGAACGGAACGGACTATTGATGATCCTTACATTGCTTCTCTTGCCGGGCGTTACGGCAGTGACTGCAGCATCGTAAAGATCGCCGCTCCGGAACTGGTCGACTTTGTCGAAAACCGCATTATGGACTCAGGAGCGGAAGAAAAGCGGCAGGCCGTTTCTCCCTTCATTGAGCGTTTCAGGGAGGCCGGAGTCGACGCCCTGGTTCTCGGCTGCACACACTTTCTTTTTCTGCTGGAGGAATTCCGCCGGGAGGCCGGGCCCGGCATGAGGGTCTACGATTCGGTTGAGGGTATTACAAAACGGGTAGAATCCCTGCTGGATAAAAATGACGCCGCGCTCCGTTCTCCGGAGGGGAAATCCGCGGAAGGCGTCTTCCTCGTTAGCTGCGGTGAAACCGCTGCGGCTGCAGAACGCTGGCAGAATTTTGCGGCCGTCCTGGGTCTGCAGTTCTCTGTTTTGAGGATCCTGCATGAGCGGTGAAAAAAACATAAAACGGGGAACCGTTATTTCAGGCTCGTGGAATATCTTTACGGTGAGGCTTGAATCCGCCGGCAGCGGAGAGGAGCCGGAGATAATTGAGTGCAGGATCAAGGGCAAGGTCCTGAAGGGTGTCGACAGTTTCTATAACCCCCTGGCTCCCGGCGACAGGGTTACTGTGGAACAGGGGCAGATCGTTTCCCTGGAAGAACGGAAAAACTGTTTTACCCGTTTTAACCAGAAGGGTTTCAATACCAAAAAAAGGGCGGCGGAGGGCGGATACGGCACGGCCGAGGCGGCAGGTTCCCAGATCATCGCGGCCAATGTGGATCTGGTGCTCTGTGTCTCCAGCCCCGCCCTTCCTCCCTTCAGGCCTCGTTTTCTTGATCGGGTGCTGGTTCAGGCCGTCCATGCGGGGATCCCCGCGGCGGTGATCTGCAACAAATGGGATCTCCACGGCGGAGATATTGATATTGAAGAACGGCTTGAAGACTTTGTCCGTATCGGTTTTCCGGTACTGCGTATATCGGCGCAAACCGGGAAAGGCATTGAGGAACTTAAGGGGCTTGTCTCAGGCCGCTTCTCGGTGCTTGTGGGCCAGTCGGGGGTGGGGAAGTCGAGCATCATCAATGCATTGCGGCCTGCCCTGCCGGAAACGCAAAGGATACGGACAGGGGCGATCAACGAAAAGTATGACCGGGGGAACCATACGACGACACAATCCCTGCTGGTGGAACTTCCCGGCGGAGGCGCCGTGGTTGATACTCCCGGCATCCGCCGTTTTGTACCAGACGGTATAAGTCCGGCAGACCTGATCATGAACCTCAGGGAATTCGCCCCCCTGGCGGGAAAGTGCAGCTTTGGCCTTTCCTGCAGCCATGTGAGTGAACCGGGCTGCAAGATCCTCGAAGCGGTAAACGCCGGAGCGATTCACGAGGATCGTTATGAAAGTTATCTGCGTATCAGGGAAGAACTGGCCGGACTGGCAGGTTTTTGAAGGTATTTTATGAATGAAAAGACAGTAAAACTGCTGGAATTTGAAGAGATTCTCAAAAGAGTTGCCCGCTGCAGCATGAGTGAAGAAGCCGCGGAGATGATCCTCGCGGAAAAACCGGCGCATGATTCCGGCACGGTAATGGAGATGAAGCGCAATGTTTCCGCCGTCTTTGAGCGGCTTAAAAGCGGGGATGAACAGAAGCGTTCAAGCCTTCCGGCAATAGGCTTTCTGCTTCCAAAGCTGGCCGTGGAAGGAACAAGCCTTGAAACCGACGAGGTCTGCGCCGCCGGTCTCTTTGTTGAGCGGGGAGAGGAATTAAAGAAATTTCTTCTGCCGGGATTCCCCCAAATGCTGCAGTCATTGCCGGACTGTTCTTCCGTGGCAAAGGAAGTTTTCCGTGTTGTTGACAGAGATGGTGCGCTTCGCGATCTCCCGGAATTCCGCGCGATCAAACGGCATATACAGAACCTTACAGCCGAACTTGAAAGCTCCGTGAGCCGCTATACGGGAAACGAAGAAACCAGGCGCATGCTTCAGTCGGCAGTGCCCTCCCAGAGGGACGGCAGAATGGTGCTGGCTGTAAAGGCCAATTACCGCGGCCGTTTCCGGGGCATCGTTCACGAAGTGTCCTCCACCGGGCAGACGATCTTTGTAGAACCCGAAGAAGTCGTGGAAAAGAATAATGACATACTCATCGAAGAGCGGCGTTTATCGGCAGAGATACTGCGCGTCCTCCGGGAACTTACGGGCCGTATCAGGGAAAAGGCGGAAGATCTTGCCCGCTTCCATGAGGGAATCCTTAAACTGGAGTGCCTCCGGGCCAAGGCCCGTTACTCCCTGGAGATCCGGGGGCATTTTGCGGAAAGCGGTACAGAACTGGTGCTGCGGGAGGCGCGTCATCCCCTGTTGGGATCGAGGGCCGTACCAATAGATCTTGAAATGGACGGAGACACAAGGACGGTGATCATCACCGGGCCAAATACCGGGGGAAAGACTGTGGCCCTCAAGACGGCGGGCCTCTTTGCCCTGATGAACCAGTCGGGTCTTGCCCTTCCCGCGGCGGAGGGAACCGTACTCCCCATATTTGACGGAGTATATGCCGACATAGGGGACGAGCAGTCTTTGAGTCAGTCCCTCTCCACCTTTTCTGCCCACATGACAAACATCGCAGCAATCGTGTCGGCTGCTACCGCGGATTCAATGATCCTGCTGGACGAACTTGGTTCAGGGACAGATCCGGAAGAGGGGAGCGCGCTCGCAATGGCCCTGCTGGACTGCCTCATCGAAAAGAGAAGCAGACTTATTGTTACCACTCACCATGGAGTACTTAAAAATTACGGCTATACCCGGCCTTCGGTGGAGAACGCCTCCATGGAATTTGACGGCAGGACA
>JAIRNJ010000171.1 GCA_031258115.1 Treponema sp.
AGAAGGCCCTCATAGTGGTCCGTTTCTTTCCGCAGGAAACCCAGAATTTCGTGATACACCGGCTCAACCAAGGTCTTGTACAGGGTCTCCTTGTCAGCATAATGCCGGTACAACGCCCCTGTGGTAAGACCCGCCGCAGATGCTATCTTGCGTAACGATGCCCCGGCGTAGCCGTGCTGTAAAAATTCAGCCCCCGCGCTTTTGAGAATCTTTTCAATGGTATTGGCCGGATCCGGCGGCATAGCCCTCCTTGGTCGATAACATCAGTTACCGGTAACAGTCGTTATCTTACCGGAAAAAATAATCTTTGTCAACAACGCAACGATTGGAAAGTAAACGCCGATGCCCTGATCAGTACCCTCCCGCCGCTGGATATAAATTTCCGTCTGTGGTATACTGTGTATTCCTTCAGGCTGCGCAGGAGAGGCGTTGCTGACGCGGCCATCTGCACGCGCTTTCGGGCTTGATTTACTATTATTGGAGGCTCTTATGGTTACCGGAATTGCCCACAATGCGATTAATGTCCTGGATATGGACAGGATGCTTGATTTCTATCAAAACGGCCTGGGTCTGAAAAAGGCATTTGAACTTCACAGGGAAGACGGCAGCCCCTGGATCGTCTACCTTAAAATTGCCCCGGGAGCCTTTGTTGAACTCTTCTATGACGGGATCAGGGACAGGGATGTGAACTACGCTCCCGGCCAGATCGGTTTCAACCACTGGTGCATTATCTGCACAAAGCTCCAGTCCCTGATAGACCGCCTCACTGCCAAAGGCTTCCTCAAGGCAGGCATCAAGCCCGATCCCTTTGACGGGGAGGGTAAAAACCTCTGGATCGACGATCCTGAAGGAAACGGACTCGAACTCCGCCAGCTTAAAGGAGATGCGGCCTACGGCGGCAGGGAGGAAATTCTCGGCATCGATCATGTGGCCTTTGTGGTCTCCGATATAGACAGGGCCCTGGACTTCTACCGGGACGGGCTGGGACTGAAGGAACTTGCCCCCATCGAGAAGGACGGCAAGCCCTGGATCAGCTGCCTTGATACGGGGCACGCACAGGTCTGGGAACTGATGCGCGGCGGCACGAAGAAGCGGGCCAATACGTGGGGCTCCTACGGCGGCACCCATGTCTGCCTCGAATGTGATAATGTTTCTGCCACGGTAGAAGTTCTGCGCTCCAAAGGCTGGGCCATCATGATTGAGCCAAAAACCGGCGCCGACAAAAACACCCAGGCATGGGTCATGGATCAGGACGCCAACCGCATAGAACTTATGCAGATAGATCCTGATTCCCCCCAGGCAAAAGCCTGATCCAATTTAAATGTTGACATTGCGTGTCTTTCTTGATCTTTGCGGTTAAATACCATAATCTATAATGTGAGGCTGTTCCAAAACTAACTGAGTTTTGGACAAGCTCATGTGATATATTAATTTGTTTAAGGGCGGAACATGGCATATATAAAAAATCTTTTTGACAAGAATTTTCTCGAATATGCTTCCTATGTAATTAAAGACCGGGCCATTCCGGATCTTGAAGACGGTCTCAAGCCGGTACAGCGGCGGATACTTCATACCCTCTTTGAAAATGACGACGGCAAATTCCACAAGGTGGCAAGTATCGTGGGGGAGTGCATGAAGTACCATCCCCACGGGGATGCCTCCATCGGCCCGGCTCTGGTAGTGCTGGCAAACAAAGATTACTTTATCGATCGCCAGGGGAACTTCGGGAATATTTACACCGGGGACGAAGCCTCGGCGCCGCGGTATATCGAATGCCGGGCCTCACCCCTTTCCAAAGATATTTTTTATAATCCCAAGCTTACCGAAATGGAAGATTCCTACGACGGCCGCAATAAAGAGCCTGTACTTTTTCCCGCCAAGATCCCCGTAATACTGGTGATGGGCGCCGAGGGTATCGCAGTAGGAATGTCAACAAAGATACTGCCGCACAATATTCTTGAAGTCCTTGAGGCGGAGAAATCCTGTCTTGCCGGGAAGAAGTTTACACTTTACCCGGACTTTCCCACGGGGGGTCTTGTGGATGTTTCCGATTACCGGGACGGGAACGGCAAGGTACTGGTACGGGCAAAGCTTGACACAAGCGATCCCAAGCGTATTCTTATTACGGAACTTCCCTTCGGCTCAACAACCGAAAGCCTCATTAACAGTGTTGAGGCTGCCGCAAAGTCGGGCAGGCTCAAGATTCAGTCCATCAATGATTTTACCACAGACAAAGTCGAAATAGAGGTAAAGCTTGCACGAGGGGTCTATTCCCAGGAAACTGTTGACGCCCTTTTTGCCTTTACCGAATGCGAACAGTCTATTTCGGTGAATTTCCTCGTTATCAAGGACGGCCTTCCCGCGGTAATGACCGTGACGGAGGTTATAAAGCATCATTCAAAAGAGCTTGTAAAGATCCTCACAAGGGAACTTGAGCTTGAAAAATCGGAACTGCTGGACAAACTGCATCTGCGTACCCTGGAACGGATCTTCATCGAAGAGCGGATCTATAAGGCTATTGAAAAGATGAAGACCGCCGAAGGGGTCAGCAAGGCTGTCGTCGACGGTTTCAGGCCCTTTGCAAAAGAGGTGGGGCCCAGAGGGGTAAGCGCCGCAGACGTAGAGCATCTTCTAAAGATCCCTATCCGCAGAATATCTCTGTATGACATTAACCGTGCCAAGACTGAAATGGAGGAGATAGAGGCCCGTATCAAGGTGATTAATTCCCATCTTAAAAACATTGTCGCCTATGCCGTTTCCTTTCTTGACAGTATCATTACCAAGATAAAGGCCAACGAAGAACTGGGCAGGGGCGCCCGCAAAACAAAGGTCGGCGCCTTTGACAAGGTTGATGTCAAAGAAGTTATAGGAAAGGATGTGCAGATAAGGTACGATGCCAAAACCGGTTATGTGGGTACCGCCGTTCAGGGAGAAGTTGTTGCGGAAGCGTCTTCCTTCGACAGAATCATTGTCGTTAGAAAGGAAGGAAGCTGGTTTGTGGCGGATATTCCCGAAAAGACCTTTGTAGGCCCCGGGGCCTGGTATATCGGGGTGGCGGACAAGGAGATTTTGACGAATACGGTGTTCACCGTCATTTACAGGGATAAGGATACAGGTTATCCGTTCATTAAGCGCTGCGTCATCGAAGGCTGGATCATGAACAAGGAGTACTCACTGGTACCCGAAGGGGCGGCGGTACTCTATGCCGACACACGACAGAAGTTTAGTTTTACGGTTCATTATAAGCCGAAGCCGCGGCTCAAGAAGCTGGAAGAGACATTCAAGGCTCAGGATTACAGCGTTCGCGGGCTCAAGGCCAATGGTATCAGGCTTGCCAATAAAGAGGCTGTGAAGGTTGACCCTAAAAAATAAATCGAAGTTTCATTCGGAGGCCGCATAAATGGAAACAGGAACAGATATTGTACTTGATCCTTCTTCGGGCATCCCGGTCGAAGAGCAGCAGGAGATTCTAAACAGCATAAACAGCATCACTGCGCAAAACAGGGAGGCCCTTTCCGCCGAAGGGAAGGGGGAAGGCGTACATGCTTCGATTCCCGCAAAGAAAAAGGGAATCTTTTTTCCGGTACTGGTGAATGTGATTGCACTGATTCTGCTGGGCGGCGGTGTTTTGATCATGGTTTTTCTTCAGGGAAGGGAAGAACTCATCTTCCGTGAGGGTCCCCTGGTTTTTAATTCCGCGGAACGGGCGCTGATACAGAAAATCCGCAGTGAAACTGCCGCGGTCCTGCAGGAGAAGGATAATGAGATTGCCCTGGTCTATTCACGGCTTGAAGGGCTTGACGGCGATCTGCGTGATCAACAGCGTACTTTTGAAAGACAGATGACGGAGAAGGAGAATCAGCTCCGGCAGGAGATGAACGATGAATTCGACGCCGAAAGGAAGCGTCTTGAAGAAGAGAACCTTTCCGAGGCCGCCATCGCGGAACAGATGCGTACCTTGAGCGAACAGCGTCTGGCCCGCATGAACAGTGAACTGGGAGAATACCGGACACAGCTTGACGTGGAAAGACTCAAGGCCCAGGCTTCATTGCAGAAGATGCAGGAAGAATACCGGGCAAATCTTTTGAATTTGCAGGGTGAAAGGTCGAAGATCCTCGAAGACTCACGGGCCAGGGAGGCCAGCCTCCGCGCCCAGTTTGAACAGCGTACAGAGGAACTCGGCCAGCTTGCCCAGGAGAGTAACGCCGCTCTCAATGCCGCAAGAGCGGAACTTGAAAGGCTGGCTACCGAACAGCAGAAGGTGCAGGCCATTGAAGGCCAGCTTGGCGGTTACTACGGCTCCATCCGCTCCCTCATCTCCGGGGGCCGCTATGCCGATGCGGAACAGACTCTGATCCGGATGAAGGATTTTATCAATACCGCCGCCTTTCGGGCCTTAAAAACGTTTCAGTCCCGAAGGGAAATTCATCTGGAAGCAATTGCCTCTCTTGAAGCCCTCGCCGCGGCAGCGCTAAAGGCGGGAGGGCCGTCTTCAGCGCCGCCGGAAGATGCGGAAAAAGCCCTTGCTGATCTCGAAGCAAAAAACGCGGCCCTGCAGGCGGAGAAGGAAAGTTTAAGCCGGATGATCGAAGCCGGTAATTCCCAGGGTTCAGACATGAGGGGCCGTATCGCAGAATATGAACGTAACGCAGGCTCCCTGCAGGCCCGGAATGCCGAACTTGAAGCCGTCAACGCGGAGCTTGGTTCTATCGTTACAGCCCGGGAAAACAGTATCTCTGCACTGCAAACCCAGGTCAATGCCCAGAGCCAGCAGTTGTCCCAGCGGGAGAATCGTATAAGCGAACTTGAAACGCAGACGGCGGCCCAGGCGGCCCAGATAGAGAATCTTAACACCCAGTTGACTCAGCTCCGGCAGGCTCTGCGGGCCCTCTCGCAGTAGAAGTGTCTGCCTATAGAGCTTCCTGCAGAACTGCATTTTTAGAGGCTGCTCTTTCAAAACTTCAGTTTTGAAAGAGGCTCATAAGTAAATCGGCTTTATGTAGACACTATTTGCTGTGCATTACCTCTACTCCGTTCCACTCAGGCGGAGGCGGGGTGCGGGTATATGCTTCGCAGCGTTTAGAGAGGTTGTCCGCGTTGAAGTCGCCGGGAAGCAGGGCAAGCGTTTCCCTGAAACGTAATGCGGCCTCGGCAAAACTGCGGCGGTAGTAAAGATCCATGCCCGCATTGTGGATGGCCCAGGCCTTTGTTTCGGAAGGGGAAATACTGCGCCTTACCGTATAGATCTTTACGCCCTTTGTTTTTCCTTTGACAGCAACGGTGTCGAGAAGCCGGGCGGGGATCTTTGGTTCAAGGTTCTGTATCTTTTCGTAGAGGAATTCGGAAATGAGCAATTCCGAATGGTATGTCTTTGTAAGGCCCTCCATACGGCTTGCCAGATTTACCGCATCCCCGATGACCGTATAGTCCATCTTCCGCTCACTGCCGATATTTCCCACAGTAACAATACCGTAGTTGATCCCGATTCCGATGTTGAATTCCTTCTTTCCCAGCTTCCGCTGGTTTTCGTTGAAACCCTCCAGCGCATCGATCATGTCAAGGCCGGAAAGGACGGCGGAAAGGGCGTCGTCATCGTGTTTTACCGGAGCGCCCCAGAAGGCCATGATTGCATCTCCGATGTATTTGTCAACAATGCCGTTGCGGTTCATGATGATGTCAACCTGGCCGGAAAAATAACGATTAAGCGAATTTACAAGATCGTCGGGGGCCATGGATTCCGAAATGGTAGTAAAGCCGCGGATGTCGGAGAAGAGTATGGCCAGTTCCCGGTTTTCCCCCACGAGCATCGACTCAGGAGATGCAAAAAATTTGTCGATTAAATCTTTTGGAACATACTTCTGGAAAATATGGCGAATTCTGGTTTCCTTTTTCCCCGCAAGAACCGCATCAAAGGCATAGCGTTTTATCTGGGAGTAGGCCTTGTCCAGTTCCCCCGTCATGAGGTTGAAGGTCCGGGCAAGTTCCCCGGTTTCATCCCGGTATTCCACCTCCACCCGGGAAGAAAGGTCGGCGGAACTTATGATGGTTTTCATGGTTTGTACAACCCGGCTTAAAGGCCGTGTGAGATGCCGGGAAAAGAGGATGAGCAGTATTACTGCGGCAGCGATCGCCGCCGCCAGGGTAACAACGGTCTGGAAGGCGATACGGTTCGCGTCCCGGTAAAAAACAGCCTTCTCCTCGGTGAGGAGTATATACCACCGGAAGGGAGGGAAGAAAAAGGAACGGAAAACCCGTTCCGTCCCGCCGATTTTGGCCGTCATGATCCCCTGGTTTTCTGCCTGCAGGAGGCCTGCAAGCACAGGCTGTTCCCCGGGGAGAATTTCAATTGAACCTGTGGACATGGCAAGGTTCCATTCAGTGTCAAGAGCGAGAATCAGTTCCGTGTCGCTGAGTATGATGCTGCGGCCGTAATTTTCCACCGCAAGTTTGGCCGCGTCAACCATGTCGGGGTTCCCTGCATAGTCGTTTTCCACAAGAAGAGCCCACTGGTTTTCGGCATATTTTTCCAGTTCCGAAGCCTTGAAGCTTAAGAACTGCTGCGTGATACGGCTGACCCCGTTTGCCGCGCTGAAGTAGGAAGCAGTTTCGGCAAGACAGAGGCTGACAATGATCAGGGGCAGGACAACGAGAAATATTTTAACACGGATCTTCATAAGAAAAATAATACAGGAGAATCCGGAAAACGTCCATTGGAATTAGAGGGTGCAACTTCTTTTTCGGGGCATTTAGGCAGCCATGATAAAGTTCCGAACCGAAGTACCCCATATCCCGCTCTCTTCCTTGGCTTTCAGGGTCACCATGTCCTGGGCTGCCGGTTCATTCCACCTCATCCCCGCCTGTTTGCACCGTTTGTGCACCACCGTCTTGTTCCCGCTTTCTATCGGCCCCGACCCTATGTAATAGCCACGCCGTTTATAGTCGGCATAGTCTATCTTGTTCTTGGTATGCTCAATATACGTATACGGATTCACCACTCCCACAGGAAGGGCTTTCCCTTTATACCCCTCCAGCCGTCTCATGACTTCTTCCGACCTGCTCTTCCGTAACAGCTCAATAAGTTCTTCCGCCCAGGGCGTGTATTGTTTCTCATCCCCCTGAAATAGATACTTCCCGAAACTATAGATGTTTTCCGCCAGATGATACAAGTCCAGTATCTGCAG
>JAIRNJ010000190.1 GCA_031258115.1 Treponema sp.
GGTACGGTCTTTTGATATGGTTACCTTCTTCCTTGCGGCCTATCCTGAGTCTGAGGTCAAGGCCTACGGGGATGCCAATGCGGATAAATTCCGGGTGACTCACCTTTCCAGAATTACCGTTACTTCCGGTGAACGGGAGGCCGCCGGGATTCTCCGCACTATTCAGGAGGGAAGTTCAACTTTTGAGGATGCCGCCAAAGAACATTCCACGGACAACTATGCGGACAAGGGCGGCGACATGGGCATAAAACTCGCCTGGGAACTGGATACCGAGGTTCCCGAGGCCGCGGATCGGGAAAGTCTCCTCAAGCTGGAACGGGGCGCCTATAGCGGCGTCATCAAGACAGGGGAGAGGAGCTGGTCATTCTTCCGGGCGGAAGAGGAACCCCGCCGGGCGGACACAGACGATTCATCAATCCTGCAGAAGATCCGCAGTTATATTGATATTTTTGAACGGAACCGCATAGAAGACTGGACAATGGCTGAAGCTGAACGCTTCATTGCCGATGCCGGGGAGGGCAGTTTTGACGCGGCCGCGGAAAAATGGGGTCTTGAGAAGGATCAGTTCGGCCCGCTGCCTGTCAACTATGGGGATGCGGGATTATTCACCTCTCTCTCTTCTTTTTCTGTTGAGAATCTTTCCGGCGCTTCCTCAAATGAAAATTTCTGGAAGACCGCGTTTTCCACTCCCCTGCAGACAGCTTCCCGGCCCCTGTCTCTCGGTTCCAGGATTGTGGTGCTCTATCCTCTGGAAGAGAAGGCCGCGGATGAAACCAATACAAGTTACATTCAGGATGCCTACAAGAGTTACTGGATGAGCAGCATTACCAGCCAGAATATCCATTCGTTCTTCATGAACAGTGACAAACTGGAAGACAATTTTATTCTTACCTACAGTCAGCTCTTCCTTTCCGGCGGCGGTAACTAAGTCCGGATGAGCTGATGCCGGAGGACGGGCTTCAGGTAACAGCGGCCGGCAGGGGCTTTTCAGTTTCCTGGAAGGGCTTGAGTCTCCTTTCCCGGCGGGACCCTGTTTCGCAGGGAGAAAAACTTGCCGGGAACGCGGAAGTCCGGGAGAGGACTCTCTGGCTCTGCCCTTCCCCGCTCTACGGTTATGGTCTCTCCCGGCTTCTGGAGCGTCTTGCGTCCTGTGATGAAAATTCCGCGGTTCTCTGTGTGGAAACCAATCCGGCTCTTTTCAGTTTCAGCATTCTTAATATGGATAAAACCCTGGCCGGAAATCCCCGGCTTGCCCTCTGCGCAGAGAGGGAAGCGGAAGCGGTGTGCGGTTTTGTGCGGCGGCAATGGGGGAGCCGGCGTTTCAGGCGGGTAGAAGTACTGCGGCTTTCCGGCGGCTGGCGTCTCGATGAGGCAGGCTATGATGCGATAGCCGCGGCCCTGAGGCAGGAGATAGCCCTGGACTGGAGTAACGCCCTCTCCCTGAGCAAGCTGGGCCGGCGTTTTGCCCTGAATACCGTGCGGAATCTGGCTCTTATTCCCCGTTTTCCGTCCCTTTCCCGGCTTTCCTACGGCGGAAGTCCCGTGCTTGTAACGGGGGCAGGGCCTTCACTCGATCCTTTTCTGGGCAGGCTCCTGGATCATTTTGGGGAGAAGCTTCTTGTTCCGTCTTCAAGGCCCTTCAGGATCGTTTCTGTGGATACTTCGCTCTCCGTTCTGGGCGCCAGGGGAATAAAGCCTGACCTTGTAATCGCGCTGGAGAGTCAGCACTGGAATCTGAGGGATTTTATCGGCGCCGGGGGACAAGGCATAGCGCTTGCGATGGATCTTTCCGCGCTTCCCGCCACCGCGGACGCTCTTGGAGGAGAGGTTTTCCTCTTTTTTACCCCCTGGGCGGAAATTCGTTTTCTGAAACGGATTGAAGCCGCCTTCCCGCTCAGTCAATTCCCTCCCCTGGCTTCGGTTGGTCTTTCCGCGGTTGCAATCGCCCTCAGCCTCGGGAAGGGGCCGGTGATCTGCGCCGGCATAGACTTCAGCTTCAATCCGGATAGCTACCACGCCCGCTCAAGTCCGGGCCACCTGGAACGGCTCAAGACGCAGAACCGTTTCCACAGCCTGCCCAATACCGCGGCGGCTATCCGGCCCGGCGTTCAGCAGAGTCCGGCCAAAAACGGAATCCCGGTATTGAGCGACGGGGCCATGCGTGCGTACCGGGATCTCTTTGAAAGGAATTTTTCAGGTGAAAAGCGGCTTTTTGATACTGAAAGCTCAGGCCTTCCGCTGGGTATTCCCGTCTTAAGCGGCACTGAGGCGCTCAAAACGCTGGAAGCCGCAACGGTGACCGGCGCCACAGGGGATGCCGCAACGGTGAGCAATACCACAGCCTTTATTGAGAGAGAACTTTCCGCGCTCCGCAGCCTCCTTTCCATCCTTAGCGGGGAACGGCGGGGGACAGAAGAAGAACTTGAAGCCCTCCTGGATTTCTGCGATTACCTCTGGGCCTATTTCCCGGACTGTGCCGGAGCCGGAGGAAGAAGGCCGCCGGCCACGGACATTTCCTTCCTCAAACGGGTCAGGACGGAGATTGGGCCCTTCCTGTCGCTTTTTGACAGGATGAGCCCTTCCAAAAACATGAGTGGTAAAGAAGATTAAGAGCGAAAGCCGCAGGTCTTGTGAAAAGCCCTGATTCTCATCATACTTGAAACAGGAGCATTACGTGAGTGAAACGTACCGCCGGCCCAGTTGGGATGAATATTTTATGGAGGTGTGCGACGCCATTTCCAAACGGGCTACCTGTGACCGGGGCCGTTCAGGCTGCGTTATAGCCAAGGATAATCAGATTCTTGTTACAGGCTATGTAGGGGCCCCTGCCGGCCTTCCCCACTGCGACGAAGTTGGTCATCAATTAAAACAAATGCTCCATGAGGACGGATCAATAAGCACCCATTGTGTACGGACTGTTCATGCGGAACAGAATGCGATCTGTCAGGCCGCAAAACGGGGTATACCCATCGAAGGGGCCACGCTCTACTGCCGCATGACACCCTGCCGCACCTGCGCCATGCTCATCATCAACTGCGGCATCAGGCGGGTGGTGGCCCAGCGCCGTTACCATGACGGTGAAGATTCCGAGGCCATGTTCGCCAGAGCAGGTATCAGTCTCGAATATGTCCACAATGAAGTGCAGGAATACGAAAAACAGTGATGTACCTTATTTTGCTTTCCATTGTATTTGTATTTTTTTTGGCTGCGGCATGTTTTGCCATTGTCTTTTTTCTCCGTCTCAGATCCTGTAAAAAACAGATTTCCGATGCCCGTGCGCTTGGAGAAGAACTTGAAAAATTAAAACACGAAAGACTTGAAATTCAAAAAACTCTTAAAATTTTTATAAAGGAAAGCGGTTCTATCCAGGAACAATTGGTAAGCGAAGGGGAGGAACGGGATGAAGTTCTCTTCCACGCCGGGGAAATAATCGGCAAGATCGCCAATCAGTTCAACGAGATTGAATCTTCCGCAAATCAGGCCCTGGAAGCGCTGGGTGTCCTGGAACGGCAGATCAATGTCAGATCGCCGGGTATCTCTGAAAAAACGGAAGAAGCGCTTTCCCGTTTTTCGGGTCTTTCGGGTTCGGTGGCCGAACAGATTGGAGGAAGCGCCGGGAAGGTAGCTTCCCTGCGGGATGAGATCGCCGAGGGGGAAGAGAAGGCCCGGCGTGTGAACGAGATCGTCAAAACCATCTCTGTCGAAGTGGAAGGCATTGCGGAGATGACCAAACTCATCAACCAGATCTCCAGCCAGACGAATCTTCTCTCCATGAACGCCGCCATCGAAAGCGCCCATGCCGGGCAGGCCGGCGCCGGGTTTGCCGTGGTAGCCGACGAGATCCGCAAACTGGCGGATTCCACCAGGGAAAACGCCGGTCGCATCGCCGAAGAAGTAAAGACCATCACCCGGATAAGCCGGGACGCACTAAAGGCCAGCGAAGAGTCCTTCAGGACTTTCAATCAGGCAAGCGGGAAGATTGACGCTCTTTCAGGAGAACTGGAAGCCGTTTCCGGTATGGCCGCAGAAAACAGGGCAATTCATTCGGAGATCGCAGAAACACTGCGGAGTCTTCCTGATGCCCAGGGTACAGATGACGGAAATGCGGACTTTATGGTCAACCACGAAAGTTTCAGCGCGGCCATCAAGCTTATCCGGAACCTTACGGACAGTACCAGGGCGGAGATCAAGGAAATTCACTCCGGTACACAGGAAATTCTGGACAGCATCAGCAAGACACAGATCGCCTACCTGAACAATCTGGAACATGCCGCGGAACTGGAAGCCTTTCTTGATTCGGAAGAGAGCGACGGGAAACAGTCTGCCGCGGAGAGTTCAGACGCCGCTCCGGGCGCAAAAACGCAGGCCGGACAGGGAAGCGGCGGGGACTACTCCGACAGCCGGGATATATGGGTCAAACAGCCGCCCGAAACGATAGCCTAATAGGAAGAAATTTGCCACGAACTCCACAAACCAACACGAACGGAAGAGATAAGGGCCAATCTATCAGGGCTTTCTGCTCCCTGTATAGAAGCCCCGGCGGGCGCCGGGGTTAATGCGTATACAGTGTCTATCTACAAAATCGGCTGCTTTGCGAACCTAAGTTTAGGGATAGGAACCGGTAACAGTACCCAGGTTTATATCCTGGTAATAGTTGGTGTCCGTTTGAATTGTCAGGCTTTTACCGGAAACGGGAATAATCTTCTCTCCATTTGAGCCATCCAGTATAACGCCGAAATATACCGTTGTACCGGAGGCAATATCCGGATTCGAAGCCAGGACACGCACGTTCCAGTTACTACTACCGGATGCCGAAATCCACCCATCTGCTGAGTCAATAGCTTGTGCGCAGGAGGCATCCTTAAAGAGACCCAACCTCATATTCCAAGCGTTTTCAAGGCCGGTGATATTAAGCTCAATGGTTCCAGAGGCAGACATGGTCTGCGGCTCTGGATAACTCTGATGCTCCGTATTGCCCGCATAGACTACGTATCTGGTACTGTCAGTATAGTCGTATCGGATCTGGTAACTGAAAACCATTTCCTCTACCGACAGCCAACTCCATATATCAAAGGTATTCGACGTCCAGCTAGCATTGGAGCCTTTTTCGAAACGATAGGTTCCCGATATATAGCCATAAGAAGTTATCTCGGAATTTGTGCTCGATAAGTTTGCATTCGGCAGCCATGTATCGTTTTTCACGGGCTCCGCGGCTCTGGTAAGCTGCCAGGTGGGACTATTAAAGGCAAAGTTAACCGAGTCAATGTTGGTATGATAGAGGTGCGTAGCGTCTGAACCTGTGCCGCCGCTTACATCCACCGCATGGACGGTAAGCTGAGCAATCTGGGAATCATCCATCATCCGTATTACAGTGAAGACATGGGAACCGCTCTCAAATTTGGAGCCCTGGAATATGTACTTGTCAGTCCTGGTAGGACCATAATAGTAGAAGTACGAAAGGGGGACACCGTCACAAAGAAGAAATAACGAATTGGTACTCATGTCGGATGTAGGCTCAACCTGGAAACCTCTATAGATTGGGGTTATTTTAAGGCCGCTGTTTTCGACAGCCCCGTACCCGTGTTTTTGGGCTGCTTCAAACGTGCTTTTCGCAGTGGCCAGAGCCGTCAAGGCAGCATTCAGATCATCGTTTGTAGCGTTTGTATTGTCTTTTACCGTTGTGGCGATACTTATCGCCGTTGCAAAGGTGGCTTTATCTCCTGAGGACACCCATGTTGAGGCATTTGA
>JAIRNJ010000312.1 GCA_031258115.1 Treponema sp.
CAGAATATTATACCCGTATTAACTCTCTCATCTCGGAAAATATTCAGAGATTTGATAATGTACTTACTCTGGCCGGTTGATATGTGATATTTTATTAGCTAAAATAGTATACTATTTATTATTATAAGGGTTCAAAATTGAAATATCTGCTTCCCGGTGCCATTTTGCTGTTATTTCTCTGTAGCTGCGCTGCCCAGGCGCCGGATGTCCGGGAAAAGCCCTTTTACATTGATCTCAATGACTATCCCCTGTATGTAAAAAACGGCTTTGATTCCGCCAGCGCGGCCGCCCCGGATCTTGCCGGCTCTTCCTGGCTGCTAAAGAGGCCCGAAGAACGGGGGGTATCAAATATTGAATTTCTGGGGCTGCCGGAAAGTCCTGAGCGTTTTTTTCTCTCCCCCTTCAGGGAAAAAGTCAGGGAATACACCATGGTGATACCCTTTACCGTAAACCCGGAACAGTTTGCCTACATTAACGGGAAAGCGCCCTTTCAGCCCGGGATTTTTTTGGCCTCCCTGGGAGACAACTGGGAAATATTCCTCAACGGCGAGCCGATCAAATCCGAGCTTCACCTTGATGAGAAGGGGCAGATCAGATCCGGCAGGGGCTGGCGCTATGTTTCAATCCCCCTGGACAGATCCTTTTTTGTCCGGGGAACCAATATTCTGATCTTCCGTATTATTGGGATGCCTCACGCCGATATAACGGGCATGTGGTACGATGGCCCCTATTATATTGACGACTATGAAGCCATCAGGAAAGATCACGATGAATCCGTGGAGTTGTTTATCTGCGGGGCCTACCTACTGGTGGGGATTTATCATTTTCTGATCTTTTTGACCAGGCCCAAATACCGGGACAACCTTTATCATAGCATCTTTTCGATTCTCCTTTCGGCTTATTTTTTGATGAGAAGCAACACCATCTACCGTTTTATCCCGAACTCCGATATTAGTTTCAGGATTGAATATCTAAGCCTCTATCTGCTGATGCCCCTGCTCCTGGCCTTTTTGGAACACCTTAATTTTGAAAAAACTACGGGAATCAGCAGGGTATATATGGGTATATCTCTTTTTTTCGCTGCGATACAGGCTATATTCCCCCACCCCTTTGGGGATGATCTCCTCCATGTATGGTGGGCCTTCGCCCTTTTGGGACTCATCTATACCATTGGATACGATATAGTGTATGTGTTCTCCCGGAATATCCGCGTCCGGTGGAAAGCCGCCGGAAAACATTCCTATCCGAAAGCCTTCTGGAAATCCCTCATTGGAACTCCCCTGGGGAATGTCATCATCGGCAGTTCCATCATGTGCGTTACTGCGGGTATTGATATCGTTAGCAGCATTAATTCGCGTTATGGTATCGTCAATGTCAGCAAGTACGGTGTCTTTGTCTTCACCATGACTACTGCCATTATTCTTGCCCGGCGCTTCGGCAGGATGTTCCGCCGCCTTGACGAGGCGAACCTCCTCCTGGAAAAATCCAATCTGAACCTGGAGGCCACGATACAGGAAAGAACCCGGGAACTGGAACAGCAGACCGAAGTGGCCGAGTCTGCCTCCCGGGCAAAAAGCATCTTCCTTGCCCGGATGAGCCACGAGATTCGCACTCCCCTCAACGCGATACTCGGTCTTTCGGAAGTGGAACTCCAGGGCGAACTGCCGGATAGAACCCGGATCGATCTGGAAAAAATTTACCGCTCCGGTTCCCACCTGCTGGAGATTGTCAACGACATCCTGGATATCTCAAAGATAGAAACAGGAAATTTTGAAATATTTCCGGCCGAATATGAATTTGCGGGAATGATCAACGATGCGGTTCAGCTTAACATCATGCGTATCGGCTCAAAACCCATTGAGTTCAAACTGGAACTGGACGAAACGATTCCTTCAAGGCTCTACGGCGACGAGCTGCGCTTTAAACAGATACTGAGCAACCTTCTTTCCAACGCCTTCAAGTATACCGAAGAGGGCGAAGTCCGCCTCCGCATAGGATGGGAAAAAACAGGAGATGCGGCGCTGATCTGTTTTACCGTGGAAGACACAGGCAGGGGAATCAGGCAGGCGGATTTGGAAAAAGTTTTTTCCGAATATACCCAGTTTGACACCACGGTGAACCGGCATATTGAAGGAACAGGTCTGGGGCTTTCCATTACCAAAGGGCTTCTGGAAATGATGGGAGGAAGCATCACGGCGGAAAGCGAATACGGGAAGGGCAGCGTTTTTCGGGTTGTCCTGGCTCAGGGGATACGGGACGAAAAACCCATAGGCGCCGGGATAGTGGACAAACTCCGTCATTTCCGCTTTATCGAAGACCGCAGCCGGAGCCGGGGGAACACCCTGATCCGTTCATGGATGCCCTACGGGAAGGTTCTGGTAGTGGACGATTTGCAAACCAACCTGGACGTGATGACAGGACTCCTCATGCCCTACGGCCTCATGGTGGACAGGGTGTTAAGCGGCCGGGAGGCGGTAGAACGGATAAAGGCGGAGGAGATCCGTTACGATCTTATCTTCATGGATCACATGATGCCCGAAATGGACGGTGTGGAGGCAGCCCGTTTTATCAGAAACAAAATCGACAGCGATTATGCGCAAAGGGTTCCCATCGTGGTGCTGACCGCCAACGCAATAGCGGGGAACAGGGAAATGTTTCTGGAAAGCGGTTTTAACGATTTTATCGCCAAACCCATAGACATCAAACAGCTTGACCTTGTCCTGAACCAGTGGGTTCGGGACATCCAAAGTGAAGAAACCCTGAAAGAAGCGGAAACCCAGGCATGGGAACGGGAGGAATCCCGCAAGACGGAGGGACCGGAAAAAGAAACGGCAGGCGGCATCGATGCTGAAGGCCGCTGGCTTTTGGAACATCCGGTGGAGGGCATTGATTTTACCGCGGCGATGAGCCTCTACGGTAACTCAGGCGCCGCGCTGATCCCCATACTCCAATCCTTTGTTACCCACACTCCATCCCTGATAGCAAAGATGGACGCCCATCTGGAAACATCCCTCGCGGATTATGCCGTTGAGGCGCACGGCCTCAAAGGGACCTGTAACATCATTTGTGCGACGGAAACCGCCGTGCTGGCCCGGGAACTGGAATTTGCGTCCAAGGAGGGGAAGGGGGACATCGTAAAAAACCGGCATGGGGAGCTGCGGCGGCAGGCGCTGGGATTGACGGAAGGGATCTCCGAAGCGCTGAACAACTGGAAGCTGAGCCGGCCCCGGGAGGAGAAAGAGTTGAAGAACGAACCGGAGAGGGAACTCCTGATCCGTTTAGCGGAAGCCGCCGGGGAATTTAACTCCAACAAGATCGAGGAAACGCTGGGGAAACTGGAACGGTATAAGTACGAAAAAGGAGAGGAGCTTATTGTCTGGCTTCGGGAACAGGCGGAGAATTTCGACTACGACCTCATGTACAAACGCCTGGAGGAATTGTTGGATCACGGCTGAGCACGGTCTAAAAAAAATTTGCTCGCGGGAAACGATAGTGCTGGACAGTAACGCTGCATTGTATTATCTTTCAATTTGTGCTTATAAATTTCAAGAAGCAAAAAACAGCATAAAAATTGCTATGTATTTAAATTTTTAATAACGTGCAAAGATGCTGCTTTAAACTCAAGGCCTTTATTAACTAACCGCACATTGTGGAATATAAAGGTTAATTCGTGTCTGTCTATAATGTAGACACATTATAGACAGACTGCCTTAAAACCGCATTTGCGTATGCAAATGCAAAGTCTGTCCGCAAAGTAACCGGCTTTGTGGACAGACACTAATTCATAAGGAGTCTGTATGAAATTACGGTATCGTTTATGCATCATTGTTATTGCCATTTTAGCAGCGATAGTGGGGCTTATATCCTTCATTCTTCTCACCCGCTCATCCTCAATGCAGATGGCTACTTCCCTGGAAAGCCAGGAGCGGCTTGCCGCGGAACAAGCCCGGGTTATCCAGTCCCGCTACGAGGTGTATTTACAGATTGCCGAGGTCCTGGCGGACGCGATGGCCGACTATGACGAAACCGAACCGGGCAGGCAGCGCAACCGTTTTGATCGGTTTATACAGTCAGTCGTCGCCTCCAATGAACGGGTGGTCAGCATTTTTGCGGTTTTCAAACCCGATACCATAGACCAGGGAATGGACGCCGCATTTGCGGGAGCCGCCGGCAGTACCGAAACCGGCCAGTGGGCTCCCTGGTATACACAGGAGACCGGGCAGATGGAACACCTGACGTATGACGACGTGGCGGGGATGATGGCGATCATCAACGGCCCCGACGCCCGGAAGGAAATCATAGATAATCCTGTGCGTCAACGCGTGGTGGGCAAGGACACCTATACCGTCAAAGTCAGCGTACCGGTTATTTACCGCAAGACCGGCGAAGTGACAGGCCGGGTCGGGGTGACCATCAATACCGCCTATACCCAGCCCGTGGTGGATGATACCATAAAGAATCATCCCGACATTACCGCAATGTCCGTCTATTCCAAAAACGGTACCATTGTTGCCAGCGGCGGCGGCGTTTCCGGCCAGGCCGGACAGTTCCTTACGGATGCCCAAAGTTCCCTGTACAGGGCGCATACAAACGCTGTTCGGGATGCGGTGCTGCAGGGAGAAAAATACCGGCTGGCGGAGTATTCGCAGGACCTCAAGACGGAACTGGAATTCATCATCTACCCCTTTACCATCGGTGAAACCGGGGTAAGCTGGTCCCTGATGCTGGGGACAGGCAAGAGCCTCATCCTGGAAGAAGTCAGTGCCATGACGGTCTTTACCATTATTCTGGCGCTTGTGGCGATTATCCTGGCGGCGGTGATCGTCTTCTTTGTTTCAGGCAGCATTACCAAGCCCATTGTCAATGTGGCCCTCACCCTCAAGGACATATCCGAAGGCGAAGGGGATCTGACAAAGACCGTCGACATCCATTCAAAGGACGAGATCGGCGACCTGGCCCGGTACTTTAATGCGACCCTGGAAAAGATCAAGCTTCTAATCATTACGATCAAGAAGCAGTCGGTGATGCTTTTCGACATAGGGAACGAACTTGCCAGCAACATGACCGAAACCGCCGCGGCCATCAACGAGATCACCGCCAACATCCAGAGCATCAAGAGCAGGGTGATAAACCAGAGCGCTTCGGTAACCGAAACCAACGCGACCATGGAGCAGATCACCGTCAATATCGATAAACTTTCAGGCCATGTGGACAACCAGAGTTCCAGCGTTGCCCAGTCTTCTTCGGCCATTGAGGAGATGCTCGCCAATATCCAGTCCGTTACCCAGACCCTGATCAAAAATGCGGCCAACGTCAAAGAACTGATAGAGGCGTCCGAGGTAGGACGCACGGGCCTGCAGGAAGTGGCTGCGGACATCCAGGAGATCGCCCGGGAATCCGAAGGGCTCCTGGAGATCAACGCGGTGATGGAAAACATCGCAAGCCAAACCAACCTTTTGTCGATGAACGCCGCTATCGAAGCCGCCCACGCCGGAGAGGCGGGGAAGGGTTTTGCGGTGGTGGCCGACGAGATACGGAAACTGGCGGAAAATTCCGGGGAACAGTCCAAGACCATTTCCACAGTACTCAAAAAAATAAAAGATTCCCTCGACAAGATAACCAAATCCACCGACAGCGTACTCAACAAGTTTGAGGCCATAGACAACGGGGTCAAGACCGTCTCGGATCAGGAAGAGAACATCCGCACCGCGATGGAGGAACAGGCGGCCGGGAGCAAGCAGGTACTGGAAGCCGTCGGCCAGCTAAACGAAGTAACCCAGATAGTCAAGGGGAGTTCCGAGGAGATGCTGGAGGGGAGCAGACAGGTAATTCAGGAGAGCAAAAACCTGGAAATGGCGACCCAGGAAATAACCAACGGGATGAACGAGATGGCATCAGGAGCGGATCAGATCAACGTGGCGGTGAGCCGGGTGAACACCATCAGCGGGGAGAACAAGGAAAACATCGATGTCCTGGTCAAGGAGGTGTCGAAATTCAAAGTGGAATAGGGGCGCTTGAAGAAATTTAGCCGCCAACCACACGAACAAACTCTCTAAATTTCCCGATCCGTTCGTGTCTGTTCGTGGCGAAAATTCCTAAAATCCGGTTGTTTTTGATGATTGAAAGTAAATGCAGGGGCCCGGGGAAAAGGCCCCTGATTTTTTACTCCATGGGATATTTGAAATTCCACTGCTTGCGGACAGCGTCCATTGTTTCCATGATCGAGAGGGATTCATCGAGAGTCATGACGGAACTTTCAAGCCTTCCTTCCCGGAGGCAGTCCATCACTTCCTCCGCCTGATAATTGTACCCGTTGGAAATAAAGTCTCCTTCAAAACGGCAGGTTTCCCTGCCGTAGAAAATGTACTCGGCGCTGTGGGCAAATACAAAGTTGGGAATGCGGATATAGCCATGGCTGCCGTAGATCCATGCGTCGTTCTGCAGGCTGACACAGAGGGATGTTGAAAGGGAGGCCGCCTTGTTTTTTCCGTAGGAGATTACCGCAGAAGTTATCTCGTCAACGTTGGTATCCCCGGTCTGGAGCACAGAGCCGATGTATTCAGGCTTCCTGCCGCCGTAGACCATGCTTGCCATGGACACGGGGTATACGCCTGCGTCGAGGAGGGCGCCGCCGCCGAGTTCCGCCTTGAGGAGACGGCTTTCGGGATTGCGCGGCTGGAAATTGAAACCGAAATTTGCCTGCACAAACTTTACTTCGCCGATAAGACCCTGGGCAAGCCATTCCCGTACTTTCCGGACAGGCGGCACATAACGCGTCCACATGGCTTCCATGAAGAAGACCTTGTTCTCGCGGGCAGAGTCTATCATCTCCCTGAGTTCCGCGGCGTTTATGCACAGGGGCTTTTCGCAGAGAACGGATTTCTTTGCCCTGAAGGCCTTTATCGCAAGTTCCTTATGGGTACTGTGGGGAGTACCAATGTAGATTACATCGACAGCAGAATCACCGAGCATGTCGTCGTAGGAATCGTATTTTTTGGGGACTCCGTACTTGTCCGCAAAAGATTCCGCAGAAGCCCTGTTGCGGGAAACGACAGCCAGCGGCTTTGCCCCTTCCGCTGCAAAGAGCCCGGTAATAAACCTGTTGGTAATTCCCCCTGTTCCCACCACAGCCCAGTTAATGACCTTCTTCATGTTTAGCCCCCTTAAAAAGCGGCGGCGGCGCCGCTTATGTAAATCGAAAATTAACGTGAAGTGTTAATTCTTAGCCCCTTTAGGAACTGCGCAAGAATAAAATGCCCTGCATTTTATTCTAATTGCTTACGCAATAAGGAAATAACATGACCAAACGGTCATGTTATTTCTGCGCAGATCCTTAATGTTGCATCCGGAACTGTTCCAAAACCCGGTAAAGATCATAATTTTGGAACAGACCATCTACCTTTTGTATTTCAGGGTATCCAGTTTCGTTTCTCCCCGGATAAAGGTGAACCAGAGTTCCTTGCCGGTATTCTCCCGGAGCGCCTTGTAGAAGGCCGCAACATCCTTCACCTCCGTATCATTTACCGCAGTAATTCTGTCGCCCGTCTGCAGGCCGATAATGGCGGCGGGGCTTTCGGTTATCACCTGGGCAACATAGAGCCCCCTGGCATTCCTGTCCAGCTTGAGGCTGCTGCGGATCGATTCCGACAGTTCTACTACATAGGCGCCGGGCCAGAGTTTCTTGTTGTCCGAGGCCACCTGATCGGTTCTTTCCTCTATACGAACCTGGATATCCATGGAAGCGCCGTCGCGGATAAGCGTAAAGACAGCCCTGTCGCCGGGGCGGAGATCGCCAACCGTCATGGTAAGGGGATTCAAGCCGCGCACTTCCTTGCCGTCCACATGGGTAATAAAATCGCCGGGCTTGATTCCGCTTTTGTCCGCGGGAGAACCCAGGAAAACCTGAGTTGCCAGCGCACCCCGCTTTCCGTCCACGCCCAGAGCCTGAGCCGTCTCCTTGCCGGGATCGGTAAGGGAAACGCCGAGCCAGCCGTTTTTGATGGAACCGGTGTCGATAAGTTCATCCATGGTACGTTTGGTATTGTTAATGGGGATGGCAAAACCGAGGCCCACAGATCCCCCCCCGGAAGAATTGCTGGCGATCCAGGTATTGATGCCTATCACTTCCCCCCGGATATTGACCAGGGCGCCTCCGGAATTCCCCTGATTGATCGAAGTATCGGTCTGGATGAAGTCATTGATATTCCCCGCAGGGCCGCCGGTTCGGCCTACGGCGCTGACAATACCCATGGTTACCGAGGACATGAAACCCAGGGGATTGCCCACGGCAATGGCCCAGTCCCCTACCCTCACCTCATCGGAATTCCCAAGGGTAGCAAGGGGAAGAAAATCCTTGGTTTCGATAGAAACAACGGCAAGATCCTTCCGGGCATCCTTTCCCACGAGGACTGCCGGATACTCCTTGCCATCGTTGGTGGCGGCAATAATCTCACTGGCATCTTCCACCACATGGTTATTGGTGAGGATATAGTACTTGCCGCCGGCGTAGCGGACTATAATACCGGAACCCAGGCCCTGGGAACGGAATTCCCTCTCCTGCCCCTGGTCATCCCGGGGCCCGAAGAAGAATTCCCAGGGAATACCATTGAAATTGGGAATCTGCTGCCTCCGCACGGTAACCGTTTTAAGCTCTACCACCGAGGGAAGCACCTTGTCCGCCACGGAACGGAACACGTTCTGCAGACCTTCCGCCACCGCCAAAGCATCGGCAGGTATCACCACGGAGCTTTCCTGGGCCTGGGCGGTTTTCCCCGCGCCGGGAGTTGAACAGGAAAAGGAAAGGAAGGCAAGGGAAAACCCGAAAATTACCCCCAGCAGCACTAAATTAAAGATAAGAAAGTTCTTTGAAGACAGTTTTTTGACTAAGTTCATTTTTTTCTCCTGGAAAATTTAATGGTATGAGGCCGTTCCAAAAGCCGGCAGGGATCTTAATTTTAGAACAGCAAACTCATGTGTCTTAATTATCGCGATATTTCAACTTTTGTTTCTTTAATTCATAAAAAAAATCCTCATGAAAATAGTTACACCGGAACCGGGGCCGGAATTCGTTCAGGCTGCAGACCGGTAAAAGCTTCCAGAGGCTCGGTGAGGATCTCGGTGCGGCCGCCGTGGATTGCAATGGTATGCTCCCAGTGGGCGGAAACTTTACCGTCCGCGGTAACCACGGTCCAGCCGTCTTCAAGAATCTCAACGTCCCCGGTTCCCAGGTTGATCATCGGCTCGATGGCAATAACAAAGCCCTTACCCATCCGGGGATTGGGACCGTGGGGCTGGTTGGGCACCTGGGGATCTTCATGGAGTTCCAGACCGACACCGTGACCGCAGAACTGGTGCACCACTCCATAACCCTTCTCCTGGGCATAGCCATTCACCGCCCGGGCAATCTGGAGAAGCCTCTCTCCCTCCCGTGCCGCCTCAATGCCCCGGTAGAGACAGCCGCATGTGGCCGCATTCAAGGCATGAATTTCCGCCCCCGTCTTCCCGGCCTCAATGCTTATAGCCTGGTCGCTGATGAAACCGCCCAGATCGATGCCGCTGTCCAGAGAAACAAGGTCGCCGTCCCGGATCTTCCGTTTGGAGGGGATGCCGTGGATCACCTCATCGTTGATGGAAATACAAATCGAAGCCGGATAGGGATTCTTCTTCGGCCCATAACCGAGAAATGCCGGCCTGCCGCCGGCTTTTTTGATCCAGGCATAGACCCACTTGTCTATCTCTATGGTCTGGATGCCCGGTTTTACCAGGGGAATAAGTTCCCGGTACATGGCGGAAAGCATCCTGCAGGAACTGCGGATGCCGTTTATCTGGGCTTCATTTTTCAACCGAATCATACATTAAGCTTCCTGCGGAGTTTTGAGGCATTGGGAAGCGCCGGATCCCGTTTGAGCGCCTCCCGGATAATCCCTGCGGCGGAGGAATAATCCCCCAGCATATAGAGAGTCTCCGCCATGGAACGGAGCCAGCGGGCCTCGTCCCGGGGAGGAAAACCAAGTTCCAAAAGGGTTTCCATGCAGGAAAGCCAGGTTTCCTCGTCTACCTGGGACTTAAGATGAAGCCTCACCAGTTCCTTGAGGCTGATCTCCACATCTTCCGCAAAAAAATGAAAGTAAGGCTTGCGCCGTTCTTCCCGAAGCACCCTGGTAAGCAGCACAAAGGCATCGTAGTATTCCCCCCGGCGGGCCAGCTCGTCGGCAAGAAAATAGACGCCGTCCATCCAGTCATCCCGGGGAAGATACTTTTCCATGGGAAAATTGACACCGCCGTTTTTCTTCCAGACGGCAATGGCATCCTCCTCTTCCAGATGAAAGAGTTCAAAAAGCACCAGTTTCGCCTGACTGGCAGGATCTTCGGGCCTTTGCCGCAGGAAAGTCCGGTAATCAAAGCCCCCCCGATCCACAAAACGTGAATAGGCCCTGTCATACTCAAAACGGCGATCGGCATCGGAAAGAATCTTGTAAGCCGCAAGCAGCTTCCGCATCCTGTCTTCCGTACCCTTGCCCGCAATATCCGGGTGCAGCCGCTTTGCCTTTTCCCGGAAAGCCCTCTTTATATCAGCAGAACTGGCGCTTTCCGTTAGTCCAAGCAGGCTGTAGTAATTATCCACACTATTTTCCGCTATCCTAAAAAAATGAATCTAAGATGAGGCTGTTCCAAAACTTCAGTTTTTGGAACAAGCTCAGATGAAACAAAGTTTCATTCGCTAAACAGGGCTTTCAGGCTCCTATTCTTTTACCCAGAGCTTCCGCATGGGGAGCCGAGAGGAGAATGTCGCTCCAATTCACCGTCATTCCTTCTTTTTCCATGGCCTTCATCAGGTTTGAAAGAGCGCGGGCGGTAAAAAGCCCCCCCTTCCGGATAAAGGCGGCACTCTTCTTGCCTCCGAGACTACTCCCCGCGGCAAGCACAGGGGAGAGGGAATCGGCAAGCTTGCCGGAAAAGAAACCAATGGGCTCGGCAACTACGACAATATACTCATAGCCGGGAAGCCTCATGCCGTCTTCTGTCCATGAGTCGAGTATATCTACCCGGTGCCCCATAGACTCCATACCCTTTGCCAGGGATTTTACATAGTCCGGAGGAGGCTTACGCTGCGCCGGTACACTAACTATGGCAATTCTCATGAATGCATCCTTTATACCTATTTACTTCTATGTCTGCTTATATATCTGATCAATACCCGGTTCCTTGACAAGAAGCACCGAACATTTGGCATTAATCATAAGTTCCCGGTGGGAATGAGAGATAATATCCCTGGCGCTGCGATCCTTTTCCCAGCCCCCCAGAATGATAAAATCGGCCTTTTTCTCATCCGCCACGGTAAGAATCTCCGTATAGACCGCTCCCCGGCGAATCTCCCGCTCCACCTTGACTCCCTTGGCCCGGGCCAGCTCTTCAACAAAGGAAAGATAACGTTCACCGTTGGCTTCCAGACTCTTTTCGTACTCCTGACTCTCCTCCTGGATGAAGATCTTGCTCAAGGTAAGCTGACGAATCGTGGCGATATCTACGACATACACCGCGGTAAGCCTGCAGTGAAGCTGTTTACTCATGACGATTGCATACTTGGCAGCGAGGATTGAAGCATCCGAACCGGTGATTACCACCACGATGTTGGAGATAAGGGGCTTCATCATTATTCTTTTCCGGCCTTCCTTTTCAAGAGTTTGCTGGTGAAGAAGGAGTCCCTGTCCCGTTCTTCCAGGCTCGATTCGATATAGACCCTGGTTTCTCTGGCAGTAGGAATAACCATCTTCTCAAGGGCATTTACCCTGCGCTGGGTTTTGCGAACCTCACGGGCAAGACGCCATGCAATGGTTCTTACCGCCGCCAGTTCCGTACAAACCTTCAGCATCTCAAAGAATTCTAACACAGTTTCATCGCATTCTGCAAATGAATTTGCCGGAGAATACTTAAGTTCCGCCTCGGGAAGCTTGATTTCAAGACCCGGAAGGCTCATCCCGGCAGCCGAAACCTGTTTTTCCCGCAATTCAAACCGGTAACGGATATTCCGGGAAAGCCGGTCGGCCCGTTCCCGGCCCACCACGATGAGCATACGCTTCAGCGCAGGATAGGCAGAGGCCACCCGCGCATCAAGATCCCGCTCCAGAAGCTTTACCGGCTCCACCTTTGCCATGAGTTCCATCACAAGAATCTCCCGCTTCTGTTCCAGAAGGTCGTAACCCTCCTCGGCGGTAGCAAGCCGCTCCTTTACACGGATAAGATTGCTTTTTGTCGGAGCTATATTTTCCTTAGCCATAAATACTCAAACTAATGTATAGTATTGCATTTCATTTGACAATGGGAAAGCGGGCCTTCGAATCGGACTATTCCCAGGGATTAAGCAGGGACAGCCCCCCGATCCCATCAAAATCACGGATGTTACGGGTAAGGATGATCAGACGGTGGGCCAGAGCAGTTGCCGCAAGAAGGGAGTCGATGTAAGGAAGGGTTCTGCCAATACCGGCCCAGAGTTTCCCCCATTCCAGCATAGAAGCGAAATCCGGAGAAATAATACGGTTTTTGAATGCGGCCGGTATCTGACTATTGAGCCAGTCGAAAAGTTCAGCCCTCTTTTTCCCCTGAGGCAACTTTTCTATACCGTAGGCTATTTCTCCGAGAGAAAGAATACTCATATAGACATCCTCCGGAGGGAGAGAATTAACAAAGGCTACTACCCGGGGGTTGCCGTTTTTCTTCCGTATTTCGGAGAGTACATTGGTATCCAGAAGATACTTCACAGATCAATTTCCCTCATTTCCCCGGGCAGCCGCTCAGGCAATTCCAGTTCTACATCCGCCCAGGGGGAATTCTGGAAAAACTCCACAATACTCTGTTTTTTCGGACTAAGCTTCCGGTACTCCTCCTTGGAGAGAAGAACAGCCGTTTCTTCCCCGCGGACGGTGATGATCTGCGGTTCCTCTTCCGCCGCCTTGATAAGCGCGCTTAACATGGCCTTTGCCTCCTGTAGCTGCCAATGTGCATTCCTTTCACCTTTTGCATTCATGTGTTCTTTCCTTATAGCCAATATGGTCTGACTAGACTGACTATAATACAGGATGGGGAGAATGTCAAGCTCAGTTCATATAATACCGGAGCCTTATTCACCCAGCAGAAAATCGATAACATTCATCCGCAGTACTCCTTCCCGGCTGTACTGCCAGACCGGATCCAGGGAAAGTACAAGCTTGGGATACTGATCCCGAATCTCCAGAAGGGGGCCAAATTCCCGATCCGCTGTTTCACTATTCGCCAATAGATAGCATACCTGGATATACAGTTTTTCTTCCCTCCGGGTCGCAATAAAATCCACTTCTTTTTTATCCAGGCGGCCGATGTGGACAGTGTAGGCGCGGCGCTTCAATTCCATAAACACAACATTTTCAAGCAGACCCGGAATATCGTTTCCCCGGTAGCCTAAAACAGCGTGTTTAATTCCGTGATCCTCCAAAAAGAATTTCTCCTGGGTTTCCAATTGACGCTTACCTTTAATATCGTAACGGTTAACCTTGCGGATTAAATACGCTTCTTCAAGAGCATCAAGATAATTATAAACCGTTTCTGTACTCAGCCGCCTGCCCTGATTTTTCAGAAAATCGGAAACTGTTTTGGCTGAAAAAATATTTCCCATATTATCCATTATAAAACGGACAACTCGTTCCAAAAGTTCCACATCCCGAATACGGCGCCGGACAATTACATCTTTCAGCATCACCGAATTAAACACATCATATAGATATGGAAATACCGCCTCCGTATCAATGTTCATTTCATGAATGCCCGGCAGTCCTCCAAACTGTAAATAATCCACAAATTGAGCCATTCGGTCTTTATCCTTATCTTCTTTAAAAGCACGGGTAAATTCCAGATGTTCACTGAAAGAAAGGGGATATACAGGAATCTCTACAAAACGGCCTGCCAGAAGTGTATGAAGTTCTCCGTCCAGCAGATTTGCATTGGAGCCGGTGATATAGATATCACAGTCCAAATCGACCCGGAAAG
>JAIRNJ010000082.1 GCA_031258115.1 Treponema sp.
GTAAGCCTTAAAAAGCGGGATAAGGTAAAGCTGGAAGGGGAATATAGTACCCGAGTAGATGAATATGAACCAAAATATCTTCCGTTGCAAAGGTAGGTGGGTTAATCCATAAGCCGCCAGAGTCGCCATGATTACGGCCCCCAAAGCACCACAAAAAGAATAAATAAAACTTGAAAGCATGGAAGTAAAGGCTCCAAAGTTTTGTTGTATGTATACAAGATTCTCCCTGTAAACCCATTTTACCGGCAAATCCCAGACATAGGAGGTGTTGTACTCTATCCGCGACTTTGCGGCATTGTAGAGGGCAAAAATTATAGGCATGAGCCACATAATTGATAGGATAAAAAGGGCAGCATTGATTATTATTTTCGATGTGCTGATTTTTTTCATTATTCCTCCTAATCCTGTTCCTTAGAAAAACTGTTTCTCATTTGGAAATAGGAAATAGCGATTATTACTATACTCAACACGATGGCTACCGCCGCTCCCTGTCCCATGCGGTTACGGACAAAAGATTCTACATACATGGTCAAGGCAAGAGTTTCCGAGGATCGGAATGGTCCACCCATGGTGAGGATCCAGATACCATCAAAAACCTTAAAACTGTTTACGATTGTGTGAAGGAGTACCACCTTGAAGATGTGGCCTAGCATGGGGAATACTACTTTGAAATACTTCTGAAAGACATTTGCCCCATCAATAGCTGCCGCTTCTATCGGGTCTTGGGGTATGCTTCTTAGTCCTACGATAAAAAGGATCATGTTGAAACCAAGACTCGCCCAGATACCGGAACCAATCATGACGAAAGTATTGACATAAGCTTTGGAGAGCCAATCAAATTCCAGGTTTTTAAAACCTGCCATCCCGAGCAATCTCGGGATACCATATTTGCCCAGAAGGCTACCGATGACAGCCGCGCCGACGGCCCCTGATAGGGCACTGGGAAGGTAGAAAAGATATTTAAAAAACGAAAAAAAAGAACTATTTGTTATGAGCACAGCAAAGAGGAGGGGGATCAATACAGATAATATCAAGGAACCCCCTACCCAGATCAGTGTGTTCAGGGTGGACATGAAGAAATTAGGATCCTTGAATATATTACTGTAATTCCTTAAACCGGTGAAGACCATGGAGGAAAAACCGTCCCACTCAAAAAAGCTCATATAAATAGTGAAGATAACGGAAGTAATAAAAAAAAGACCAATGAAAAGGCATGCTGGCAGTATATAGAGATAATTGCTCAACCGGGCTTCACCAGGTTTATATGAAATACTGACCATACTGAATCCTTATAAATCATAGAGCTATAACGGACTTTAAGCCGTAAGAACCAGCCATGTTCTCAAGCAAGGCTAATAAACAGGAAGGAAAGGCCCACCTATAACAAGCAGATTTCCCTTCCTTTGTGAAACAAGGTTTCTCTTATTTTTTAAAAACTTCGTCAGCTTTTTTCTGTATGGTGTTAAGCACTTGATCGATGGAACCCGCGCCAGCTGTGAACCGGCTCATTTCAGTTATCACCACATCCCGTAGTTCTGCCGGAGTATTTTCGTAAAACCGGAGTAAAAGCTGGTTGTTTTCAGTGTCCGCCGCAAAGTCAAGTCCTTTCTTGGTTACTGTATTCTGTATACTTATTTTACTGGTCAGAGAAATGCCTGCTGTATCAAAAATATACTGTGCTACATATGTATCGTACCAGTGTTCAAGGACTTTAAGAGCTTGATCTTTCGAAGCAGTGGCTGCGGGAACGCAGATGGGGGATATTTCGATGAATATAACATCCTTTTGAGATTTCATCGAAGGCATTACAAAAGCATCAAAATCTTTGCCGGGAACTAAGCCATAATCACGGACCATGGGTACAACATTGTTACCATGATGCATATTGGCCATAGCAGTCTCTCCGTTAGCAAAAGCCCGTACCCATTCGCGGTTTGGTGCAGTAAAATAACCTTTGTCCAACATGTCCTTGTAGATGGCCATTACCGCTCTCATCCGGTCACCAGTGTACTTTTCCGTCCCGTTGCAAAGGTTTGTATAAAGTTCGGCATCATAAGAACCTACCAGATTTTCAAACCATACAAAACTACCCCAACTATCATTGTGTCCATTTATAGGATCTATCCCAATAGCTTTTATTTTGGCACAGGCATCAAGGAATTCCTTGAAAGTAACCGGTGTCTTGGCGATTCCCGCCTTTTCAAATATCGCCTTGTTATAAACAATTATATTGTAATTGACGTTCCAGAGAGCAGCGTAGATTTTACCATCAAAGGTAAAGGCATCGGCAAGGCTAGGACTAACCCCTTTCGGAATTAAATAGTTCTCCCAGAGATCTGATACATCTGTCACTAGTCCTTCTTTAACAAGCGATGCCAGCGGTGTTCCACTCCACCAAGTGAAAAAGCCCGGAGAATTGGGTTGCCGTATTGACTGTTGTATAGCGGTCTGGAAGGAAGAAGTATCGGGGTAACCTATGATTTCTACATTAATGCCCGATACTTCCTTCACTTTCGGAGCCAGACCTGCGTAAAATTCAGGATTAGGTTTGTCATTCCAGAATTCAATTTTACCATCACCGCTGGAAGGCGTACCTGCCTGAGTGCCACCTTTTGCAAAGACAAGACAGGTCTCTACAATCAGGACAAACATAGTCACAATAATCCTCTTCATAATAATCTCCTTAATAATTTTTACAGGAAAATCCTGTAGCAAAAGCCTGTTTTAAAACACGATAGGGTAATTGCCGTATTTCCGCAGGCATTCCCTTGCTGCCTGGTAGTTCTCAAGTTTCGATCCTGGCGGTACCACATTGCTGCATGTAAATACCAGTCCGCCTCCTTTAGCGGCTTTTCTCAGGGAGTCCTTAACTTCTCCCCGAACTTTATCCGGACTCCCGGTAATAAAAGTATCACAGTTTGTACCCCCAAAAAAGCAAATATCCTTGCCGTATTCCTTTTTTAGCTTGGACAAATCCATGCCTATGTTGAGTTGGATCCCATGCCAGCCATCTATACCAGCATCTACCAGATCATCCATGATATTCCAGGTATTCCCATCGGTGTGCTTTATAAAAAACCCCCCTTTTTTATGAATCGCATCAGCCTGTCTTTTAATAGCCGGAGCGATGAATTTACGGAAAATGTCCGCACCCATAATAGGCCCCCGATTGTCTGAATAATCGTCACAGGTCATGATTGCATCGGCCCCTATATCAAGGGCGGCATTGTAAAATTTTATGTTACGGGTTATGGCTCCGCCGATGGCCTTTCTGACAAAATTTTCGTCCGTTATCATGCGGATTAGAAATTCTTCCATGCCCAAATCATCCCAAGGGAAAGACCCATCAGGGGCTCTGAAAATTACAAAATGGGTATCTTTAAGTTCCTTTAGAACATTTCGGAGAGTATCAAAAACAGAATCGTCAATAGTATAGGAATCATCATCAGGATCCGGTAGATCATCAATGGTAAGTTCTTGACGCATAGGACTATGCATGACATTTCCAGCTTTGGGGTTGTAACTGATTTCTCTACCGGATTCTTCATCTATCCAGGAAAAGGGACCCGTCATTCTTGGGGTTTTGTATTCCTTTTTTTTTATTGGCGCCACAGGGACCCGTACATAATCCCAGTCCAACTTATGGGTCAGATCCGTAAGGGTCCTCGAATAATCCCGAACTACATCTTCCCGGCGACCCTCCCAAAGTGCTTTCATTTCATTCCAGCCTGTAGCGTATAATGTCTTATAACCAACGATTTGTGAGGCCAGTTCACCGTATAACTGGTTTTCACCGGTAGGTACACGATCAGCTTCTCTATGGTGTAATGCCATAAGAACTCGTTTTTTTCCTGTCATAACGTTTTCTCGTTCCTTTTTCCATAAAAATTTATCCAACATCATATAAAAGCGCTTTCATAATTTTTTTAACAGAAAAATTTCCTAATATTTCACTAGTTTTAGGAAATTTTTCCAGAAATCAATTCTAAACCCCGATCTTTCATGAAGTTATACGATGATTTCCCAAAGAAATAAAGTTTCTACAAAGTTTAATTCTCCAATAATTCACCATAAGATCAATAATTCTTTATTTGATAAAATATAAACCTGTTTATTTCAGATGTCAAGTTTAATTTTTCAAAAACAAAAAAATTTTATGTAAACGCTTTTATTTTTTTGAATTAAACAGTATATTTAATAGGTGTTAGTAGGAAATAGGGTTGACGGGTGGGGTGATACAACTTCTTATCCAAAAATTGGGCCAAATTCGGTACTAATCGGCAGTAAACTGAGCTTGTTCCAAAACCCGATTGGTTTTGTATCAAGCTGCGGACTAAAGTCCGTTGGAACAACCGGTCACGGCCCGGTTTTTCTATTTCAGAAAGAGAAGGGGAACCGTCTACCGCCAAACCACCTGGTCATAGTGAAGAAGAAACTGGACGGCACGATAAGCATCCTGTGGAACGGCAAGCCGCTTAAGATTAAAAAACTGCTACACAAAAAGGAAGCAAACCAGCCCGTGTCCGACGTTGCCTGACGTGACTTTTCTACTGTGGTAAAATAGGGGGCATTTCTATTGTGGCTTGACAGTGGAAGACAAACGGCTTGACCACTTGGAACTGTTCAAGGATAAGTAACAAGCATAACCGTCTTTAGGCGGTTCCAAAACAAACCGCTTTGAGCGGTTCACACTCACAGGAGGTTGTTCTGATGCATCTGTTGGATAATGATTCATATGAGCCTGTTACTATTTATGATATCGCTACTGAGGCTGGTGTTTCGATCAGTACTGTTTCCAGGGTGATAAACGGCAAGGGATTAGTAAGCCTCAAGACAAGAAACCGCATTCAGAAGGTCATTGAAAAATTCAACTATACTCCCAGTCAGACCGCACGTATCCTGGTGAAGAAAAAAAGCAGGACTGTGGGCATCGTCATTCCCGAAATAAAAAATTCCTTTTATTCATATTTGATCAACGATATTGATAATATTCTATCTAAACATGGGTATACGATACTATTGTACACTAGTGGATTCTCTACAGAACGGGAACTCAGGGCGATTAATGATCTTATAGGACGGAACGCCGACGGGCTTATTCTACTGGTCAGTGGCCTGAACCAGAAGATTGTTTCAAAACAGATAGGGAGTCGTATTCATATAGTTACTTTCCATTCTAACCTCACCGGTGTGGATACCATCAATGTGACGAACCGGCAGGCTTTTTTTGAGGAAGCGGAGCATCTTATTTCTAATGGTCACCAGGACATCGCATGTATTGTTGGCAATACTGCCACTGAATCAATACATCAGCATGAACGACTGAAAGGTTATTTTGAGGCCCTTAAAAAGCATGGAATTCCCAGACGAGAAGAGTTTCTATATTATGGGAGCAAAGGGAATACAGCTTCAACCATACAGGTGGTAAAGCGTATGCTAGGCCTTACGAAGCGACCTACCGCCATAATGGCCTTCAATGATTTTACCGCTATAGATGTTTATCAAGCAGTTTCGGAAGTTGGATTGAAAGTAGGGGGGGATGTAGCGGTTACAGGATTTGATAATATACCCATTGCGAGTCTTTTAAATCCGGCGTTGACAACTGTGGATAGCTCCACTCCTCTGATTGCCGAGATGATAACGGACTTTTTGCTCAAACGAATGCTCTATAATGACTGTAGCGCTCCTCGGGAAGTGATCATCCCAGTGAAACTTATCGTTCGGGAATCTTCAGGAAGTATACGCATTTCTAACAGTACTCATTGAGGGAGTTTTCATTGTTCTTTGAATGTTTTGATAAAATAGTTATCGCTGTTAATCTCGGTACTTGACTATGTGGCGCCTAATGTGTTTAACGCAGGACAAGTCGCTTAACGGTGTCTACCTTATGGGGTAAAGTCCAGAGAGTAGACAAAATTACCTCTAGTCCGCAGTCAAAGAAAGGGAAGAACAGAAATCGCTAAACCATACAGTCAAATTGAAAAATCGGGCGGGGGGGATTTGAACCCCCGATCTCGTGGTCCCGAACCACGCGGAATACCCCTATCCTACCGCCCGGAAAAGACTTAAGCAATGTACCACCATAAGGCCGTATAAGTCAATAGTACGCATTGCGCGGCGGAGCTAAGGCAATCAGTATTTATGTACGTTGAGGTGTATTATAATCGTATTCGTCTGCATCCGGGCCATTGACCAAGGACCGGAGACACAATAGAATTCAATGTATCTTTACCTTAAGGAGTATCAAATGACCAGTTATAAAGAATTAGGCTTGGTTAATACGGTAGAATTATTCAAAAAGGCAGTTTCAGGCGGATACGCCCTGCCGGCTTATAATTTTAATAACATGGAACAGATGCAGGCCATTATCCAGGCATGTGTGGAGACCAAATCGCCGGTTATTCTCCAGGTTTCCTCGGGCGCCAGGAAATACGCCAACCAGAACCTCCTCAAAAACATGGCCAAGGGCGCGGTGGAATACGCCCATGAGCTGGGCTGCGACATCCCCATAGTCCTCCATCTTGACCACGGCGACAGCTTCGAGCTCTGCAAAGACTGTATCGAGACGGGGTTTTCCTCGGTGATGATCGACGGTTCCCACCTCCCTTATGACGAAAATGTTGCCCTCACCCGGAAGGTGGTGGATTTTGCCCACGCCCAGAAGGATTACGTCTCGGTAGAAGGGGAACTGGGGGTTCTCGCGGGGGTGGAAGACGATGTTTCCGCCGAAAAGAGCCACTATACCCAGCCTTCGGAGGTGATTGATTTTGTCGGCAAGACCAAAGTCGATTCCCTGGCCATTTCCATCGGCACCAGCCACGGCAGGGCCAAGTTCAAGCCCGAACAGTGCACCAGGGACGCCAACGGTATCCTCATCCCGCCTCCCCTGCGCTTCGATATTCTGGAAGAAATCGAGAAGAAGATACCCGGTTTTCCCATCGTGCTCCACGGTTCCTCGTCCGTACCCATCGAATATGTCCAGATCATCGAAAAATACGGCGGTAAACTCACCGATTCCGTAGGTATTCCCGAAGACCAGCTCCGCAAGGCGGCCAAGAGCGCGGTATGCAAGATTAACATCGATTCCGACGGCCGCCTCGCCATGACCGCCATGATCCGCAGGGTCTTTGCCGAAAAGCCCGACGAATTTGACCCCCGCAAGTACCTTGGCCCCGCCAGGGACGAGCTTAAAAAACTCTACAGCCACAAGAACATCAACGTCCTGGGTTCAGCGGGAAAAGTCTGATTCGTCTGAAAAAAGCCGCTGCCCCGCTCCGCAGTTTGTTGCGCTTCGCGCATAAAACCCTAAAAAACCGGCTGCTCGGCGGGGTAGTTCACTCTGTTTTACGGATAAACGAAAGAATCAGTGAAATCATCATAGGGAGAATGGCAAGAACAAAGAAAAGGGCCCCAAGGAAAAATTTCTGGGAATAAAAGGCCCACCAGGAAGCGGCGGCCGTTAAGGGCAGGGCCAGGATACCCAGACCCAGGGAACCCAGGGCATACCAGCGGGAAGACCGGAATATGAGGTCAAGAAAGAAGGGTATACCCAGGGCGATGGCGGTCCAGAGCAGGGGCGCCAGTACCAGGAGGGTCGGGTCCCTGCCCGCGCTCCAACTCAGGGCCCGGAACGCCGCGCCGGGGATGAGCCAGAGCAGGGCGAAATTCGAGAAGTCAAAGGGCCCGGAAAGAAAACGGAAGACAATAAAGACCGGATACACCAGGAGGGGCAGAACCGCCGGCAGGGCGATAATATCGATACAAGCGCTGACCCAGCGCGAAAGACCGAAGCCCCCGGGATTAACCAAATTCCCCAGAAAAAACTGAATCAGGGCGGCAATGCTGCCCAAAAGCAAAGCCCAGACGCCTCCCGAAGGCGGATTGTCCTGAGACAGGGAATGACGGAAAAGATAAAAGAGAGGTATCCAAAGCAGGCAAAAAAGGCTCATGGGGTAAGCATAGCACAGGGGA
>JAIRNJ010000163.1 GCA_031258115.1 Treponema sp.
AGAGGAAGATCTCTCCTGGGTAAAGCCGGAGTTCAAGACCGAAGGCTGGAGCACCATAGCGGTTCCCGGTACCTGGACTCTCCAGGGCTTCGACAAGCCTCACTATACCAATGTCCAGATGCCTTTCCAGGCAGTCCCCCCAAAAGCCCCCAGGGATAATCCTACCGGGCTTTACCGCCGGAACTTTACCGTTCCCAGGGCCTGGAAGGGAAAACGGGTAGTGCTCCATATCGGTTCAGCGGAAAGCGTAGCCCTCGTATACATTAACGGAAGTTTTGCCGGCATGGGAAAAGATACCCGGCTTCCCTCGGAATACGACATAAGCTCCTTCATTACCGAAGGGGAAAACACCCTCTGTATCAAGGTAGTCCGCTACTCCGATGCCAGCTATGTGGAGGATCAGGATCAATGGTGGTTCGGCGGCATACACCGGAGCGTGTTTCTCTACGCTACCGAAGACTGCTATATTAAAGACATAAAGGCCGTTCCCGGAACGATTGACAATGCGGGCGAAGGGAAACTTTCCATGAGGGTAAGCATAGGGGGTAATGTTCCCGAATCCCGAAGCACCGGAAATGTTCCGGTTACCCTTAACAAAGATACCAGGCCCTTTACCATCAAATATGCGGTGTATCCCTTTTCGCTGCCGGGCAGCCTTGCCGATGCGGAACAATTCGCCGCAGAAACAAAGGCAATCGTCAGCGGGGAAAAAGAGTTCTCCTGCAACTACAGGCTCAACAGTAATATTGCGGAGATTGAAGAAACGGTTCCCGGCGCAAAAACCTGGTCGCATGAGTCGCCTGCCCTCTATGTGGTTTCCGTGAGCTTGTGGAGGGACGGACTTCACCTGGAAAGCGCCGCATTCTGTACCGGCTTCCGTTCACTGGGAATAGGCAACCGGGAACTGAAGATCAACGGCAAGGCGCCCCTCATCAAAGGCGTCAACCGCCATGAACACGATGAGCAGAAGGGGAAAACCCTCTCTACCGAAAGCATGTTAAAGGATATCATTCTCCTGAAAACGCACAATTTCAATGCGGTACGCACCTGCCACTATCCCGATGATGAACGCTGGTACGATCTCTGCGACCGTTACGGCATATATCTGGTGGACGAGGCGAATATCGAGAATCACTGTTTCTACGAACAGATATCCTGGGACAGCGTCTGGAATTACGCGTACATGAGCCGGATACTCAGGATGGTGGAACGGGACAAGAACCACCCTTCGATCATCATCTGGTCGCTGGGGAATGAAAGCGGCGACGGGGACAATCACAATGCGGGCGCCGCATGGATACGCCGCTACGATCCTTCACGGCCTGTAAACTACGAAGGCGCCGTCAGGCCGGAAAAAGGTCAGGGAGCCTTTACCCTGGATTCCCTCAACCGGAGCCAGGGCCTTACCGACATTATCGGGCCCATGTACCCGCAAATAGAACTTATCACGGACTTTACCAAGTACCGCAGCGATTTCCGGCCCCTCATCATGATCGAATACTCCCATGCCATGGGGAATTCAAACGGCAGTCTTTCGGATTACTGGAAGGCGATTGAAAACCACCACGGTCTGCAGGGCGGCTTTATCTGGGACTGGATCGATCAGGGCATTGCGGCGGCAAGCCCCGACGGTAAAAAATACTGGAAGTACGGCGGAGACTTTGGGGACGATCCTTCCGATTACGACTTCTGCCTTAACGGCCTCATCCTGCCGGATCAGAGTCTCAAACCCGCCATAGCTGAATGCAAGCAGGTGCAGTCTCCGGTACGCCTCAAGCCTCTGACGGCAAAACCCTATAACACGGTTTCCGGTAAGCCCTACTGTTTTACTGTGGAAAACCGCTATGACTTTTCGGCTCTGGATTGTTTAAGTCTGCGCTGGAAACTCTGCGTTCTCCAAAATCCTCTGGAGGGAGAAAAGATACTTGTAAGCGAAGAGCGGGCTCTGCCCCCCATCGGTCCCGGAGAATCTGCCGAAATTGATTTCCCGGTTCCCCCCGGCTTCAAACCGGAAGATTATGACGGCACGGTGTATATACACGGCGACTTTGTGCTTAACCGGGATCTTCCCGGTATGGAAAGAATGCCCTGGGCGCAGAAGGGTTTTGTGGTCGCTTCCGCGGAGGCCCTCATCCGGGAAAGCCCTGCCTCCGCAGTGCTGGCCGCGGTACAGGGCAGCGGTAATGCCGCGGCGGCGGAAGAATTTGTAAAGCTCCTGAAGCCTTCCCTGTACCGTGTTCCCACGGAAAACGACGGGCTGAAAACCTACAAACATCTTTTGAACGATCCTGCCGCCGCCTTCTACTTCCAGAACAAACCCATGTTCCACTGGCTCAATATGGATCTTCTGCACATGCGGATAAGCGGAGAGAAAACCGAAAAGGTTTGTGAATCCGTAAAGTACAGTGCCGTCCTGCTCTGCGGCAGCAATGCCGCGCCGGATTACAGAGACCGGAAGCTGGGAAACTACAGCTGCGTTTCAACCCCTCTGGAAGGCGGCGCATTCATGCTGGATATAAGCTTTGACATTGACCCCACTCTGCCGGAACTCCCCAGGGTGGGCGTCAGCGCAGAGATCCCCGCCGCATACTCCACAATACACTGGATAGGCCGGGGGCCGCACGAAGCCTACTCCGACCGTCAGGCGGCGGCTCTTCTGGGCTGCTATTCGGGAAGCCCTGCGGAACTGGAAACCCCCTACATTGTTCCCCAGGAAAACGGCAACCGTATCGGTGTGCGGAGCTTTACCGTTTCAGCCGGCAGCCCTCCTGCGGGCAAGGCAAAAGCCTGGACTCTGTTCGCCGAAGAACCGCTCAGCATCAGCGCCAGCCGCTACAGCCCGGAAAACATGACGGATGCGCTGCATACCTGCGATCTAAAGGATCTTATGACAGAGAAAGGAAGCTATTTTCTGTACATTGATATTGCCCAGCGGGGACTTGGAACCGCCACCTGCGGCCCGGACACCAGGGAAGAGTACCGCATCAGGCCGGGGCTCTACCGCATGAGGCTCTACGTACAGGCATGAAACTGCCGCTTCTTAATCGGCAAGAAGCGCTTCAAAGGCGGCGTTGATCTCGGGAGTATCCCAACTGATGCTCCCCACCACAAGGGCCAGCGCCGCCCCGTCCCGGTCAAGGATAAGACTGGTCGGGAAGGCATAGATCCCGTACTCCCCGCTGATCTCGCCGGACTTGTCCATGGCTGCGGGGAAACTGAGTTTGTAGCGCTTCATGAAGGCCGCCACATCCTTTTCGTTTTCCTGCACGTTCACCGCAAGAATTTCAAGACCCCGGCTCCTGTAGCGGCGGTAAAGATTCTCCATGGAGGGCATTTCCTGGCGGCAGGGGCCGCACCAGGTCGCCCAGAAGTTAAGGAAGACCACCTTGCCTTCAAGTCCCTTGAGGCTTATGTTTCCTCCGCCCGAAAGCGGAGCGCCAAAACCGGGTACACGCGTTCTTTCCTTCAGCACCGAAAGCCCCGCCCTGGCAAGGGTCTCCGCCATCGCAGGAGATATTGCCTTGCCGGCTTCCGCAAAGATCCCCCCCGGAACAATAAGAGCAAACAGCAGTATTCCTGCTGCGATCATATTCTTTTTCATTATATCTCCTCCGCTACATCCGGAATTCGCTGCCCAGGTAGACTTCCCGTACCATTTCGTTGGCAAGGATCGCATCCTTGTCCCCGCGGGCAACAATGGTTCCGTCGGCAATGATAAAAGCCTCGGTGGTAATCTCCAGGGTATCCCGCACATTGTGGTCGGTAATAAGGATGCCGATTCCTTTTTCCGCCAGGCGGCGGATGATCTGCTTTATCTCAAATACGGCGATGGGATCTATACCGGCAAAGGGTTCATCAAGCAAAAGGAATTTGGGTTCCGTGGCCAGGGCCCTGGCAATCTCGGTACGCCGCCGTTCACCGCCGGAAAGGGTAAAGCCGGGTTGTTTCCGTATCCTGCCGATGCCAAATTCTTCAAGCAGGGCTTCCAGCCTTTCTTTTTTTTGAACCTTGTTTATGTCCCGGCGGGATTCAAGAATTGCCCAGAGATTCTGCTCGACAGTAAGCTTGCGGAAAATCGAAGCTTCCTGGGGAAGGTAGGCAATGCCCAGCCGGGCGCGGCGGAACATCGGCTTGTTGATAATATCAATACCGTCCATAGTAACAAAACCGTCCGAGGGCTTATAGAAACCGACAATCATATAAAAAATTGTAGTTTTTCCCGCCCCGTTGGGGCCCAGGAGTCCGGCCACTTCGCCATTGTGCATGGAAAAATTAACGCCCCGGACGACTTCCTTCCTGCCGAATTTTTTCTTGAGATCGCTTACCGAAAGTATGTGAAGCTGCGACGGCCCCGCCGAAGCGGGCACCGGATACGAGAGGGGGCCTGAGGAAGGAAGCTGCCAGGGGGGAGTTTGATCCTGCAACAGGAGGGGAAGAGTTTTTTCTTCGTCATTCATTATTATTTTTCAGCGTCCCCGAGACCGCTCCCTCCATGGCAACATCATCGGTGTCAAGATCAACCCGTATACGATCCGCCCGGAATTCATCATCCTTCTTGAAGACCACAGGAAAACCCGAAAGGTCAAGGAGTTTTTCCTGACGGCGGTAGACCGCGTATTCGGAACGGCAGACCATATCGTTCTTGAAAAGCCGGACGGAGATCTGAAAAACAGTAATCTCCGCTTCATCATCATACTCGATAAAACGGCCCCTGGCGACAATCTCGTTCTTTCTGTCTTCCAGCGTGGCGTTTCCTTCGAGCCGGGCGACCTTAAGCTTGCGATCGTAACGCAGCCGATCGGTACGAAATACTATCTCTTTTTCTTCTTCGATGCCTTCAACCCCGCCGGTACAGTCGATAAACTGGTTGTCGTCTCCCTGGATCTCTATCCGGGCGGCCTTGAGGAGCAGGTTATCGGAACGCACCTCCGCATTTCCGGTAAGCACGGTAATCTCCCGCCCCACGGCCTTGGAACCCTGCATACGGTCGGCCTTGAAAGTAAAGGTATCCGCAAAGGGATAACAGGGGAGCAAAAAAATCATGACAGCAAAAAAAACTTTTCTCATTTCGCCCTCATTCCTCAAGAGATGCTTCAATCACTTCACCCGGATCTTCGGCCTCTTCTTCATTCGGCTCTTCTTCATTTACTATTTCCTCTTCGCTATTCACCAAATCTCCCTCTTCTTCCTCTTCCCCGTCCTCTTCCTCTTCCTCGTCGTCGTCATGAATGTAGGTACCGGAAAGCCCGCCTTCAAAACCCCAGGTACGGCTGCGGGCATTGGCGCTAAAACCCCAGCCCGAAAAACTGGTACCGTTTTCCCGGAGTATCCTCACCTCATCTTCAAGATTACCCGAAAGCACACGATCCTTGTCATGCCAGTGAAGCCGTCCGGTTTCCACGGTAAAATCTTCGGACTGTACGGAAATCTGTACTCCGTCTCCCAATTCAACATTGCCGGATTCCAGTTCCACCTCTGCTGTCCCTGCCCGGCCTCTCGCATTGATCTCCTCTCCATGCCGGTCAAACTGTTCAAAAGAAAAATTTTTAAGGTCAACGATCTGTTTATCCTCGTAACGCTCCACCAGTTCCGCCATAAAACGCACCTGGGGGTCGCCTTTCCGTACCCGCACATATTCTACATCATTCATCACCAGATCCGGCCGTTCGTTTTCAAGATCCTCCGTGTCGCCGTAGTCAAAAGAACAGGCAAGAAAACAAAAGAATAAAAAAAAGAGGGGCGGCGCATATTTCACGGCAAAATCCTCACTGCACTCCTTTGGAGCGTACATCCCGTGCCGCGGCAATAAAATCCCGGAAAAGGGGAGCGGCAGAAGTAGGCCTGGATTTGAATTCCGGATGGAACTGCACGCCCAGACCCCAGGGGTGATCCGGCCATTCCACGCACTCCACCAGCTTAGCGTCGGGGGTAAAGGCCGCAAGCCGCAAGCCCGCGGCGGACATCTCCTGACGGTAGCGGTTGGCAAATTCATAACGGTGCCGGTGCCGTTCCCTGATGTTTTTATCCCCGTAGGCCGCCAGAATAAGGGTATCCTGTTCGGCAACACAGTCCCAGTTTCCCAGCCTCATGGTGGCCCCGTAGGCGGTAATGTCTTCCTGTTCTTCCATAAGGCTTACCACCGGGTGCCGGGTTTCCTGATTAAACTCGGTGGAATCCGCATCCTCCCAGCCCAGGACATAGCGGGCCCAATCTATCACCATGATCTGCATACCAAGGCATACACCGAAATAGGGCACCTTGTTGAGCCGGGCCCATGCGGCAGCCTTAACCATACCGTTGATCCCCCGCTGTCCAAAGCCGCCGGGCACAAGAATCCCGTCAACGCCGCCGCCTTCCGCCCCGGGCCCCAGAATGGAATCTACGTTATCCAGACCTTCCAGCCGGGAAGAATCAATTTTAACAAGCTCTACTTCGACGCCCCCTTCAAGGCCGGCATGGAAGAGGGCTTCATACACCGATTTATACGCGTCGTGGAGTTCCATGTACTTACCCACAATACCTATCCGTACCCTGCCTTTCCGGGCGGCAAAACGTTCCATCATGGAACGCCATGAACTCAAGTCCGCATGGCGGCTTACCACACCCATCCGGCCCAGCACCACCTGATCGAGTTTCTGTTCAGAGAAGATCAGGGGGATCTCGTAGATGGTGGTACTTACATCGTAGGAGGTAAAAACAGCATCGGGGGCCACATTGGTAAACAGGGCAATCTTGCGCCGTGTGGCTTCATCCAGCATCACCGGAGCCCGGCAGATGAGAATATCAGGCTGAATTCCCTGTTCCTGCATTGCCTTGACCGAGTGCTGGGTAGGCTTGGTCTTGAGTTCCCCGCCCGCCACTTCGGGAAGGAGAGTTAAATGGACGGAAAGCACATTTTCCCGGCCCATTTCGTGGATGATCTGCCGGGCGGTTTCCAGAAAGGGAATAGATTCAATGTCCCCTACCGTTCCGCCAATCTCCACAATTATTACATCGGTGTCGGGATCTTCCCTGGCCACCGCAAGAATCCGGGCCTTGATCTCGTCGGTGATATGGGGGATCACCTGGACACAACGGCCCAGATAACGGCCTTCCCTCTCCTTCCGGATTACCGCATCGTATACTTGCCCGGTGGTAATTGAATTGGCTCTGGAAAGAGGGCTTTTGGTAAAGCGGGCATAGTTTCCCAGGTCAAGATCCGTCTCGGCGCCGTCATCGGTAACATAAACTTCCCCATGCTGGTAGGGACTCATGGTTCCCGCATCCACATTGATATAGGGATCACACTTCACCATGCGGATATTCAATCCCCGCCCTTCCAGCAGTGCGCCAAGGGAGGAAGCAGCAACCCCCTTCCCCAGGCTGGAACACACCCCGCCCGAGACGAAAATAAACTTGTTCATGTAGAAGAATTATCTCAATCGTCCCTGCTTTGGTCAATATCAATTATCCTCATTTCAATTATCCTCACTTCAATTCGGAATATGATATCCGACCCTTCCATGGTTACACATGGGCAAGCACCCCTTGTAGATTAATTTTGATGGGTCCAGGTAGCATGGCATAGAGGTTAATAAA
>JAIRNJ010000173.1 GCA_031258115.1 Treponema sp.
GTTGGTCCCCTCAATACGCAAAATCATTTTTTTTCCGGAATTTTTTATCTGTTCCATGGCGGCGCAAGCACCCTTTGCAACCTCGTCACAGCGGGTAATTCCCCCAAATATGCAGATGAAAATCGTGTCAATCTTCGGACGATTCAACATGATCTGCACCGCCTTGGCGATCCGTTCTGCTGTTGCGCCGCCGCCGAGATCCAAGGCCGCATGGGTCTTCATCCCTTTTTTGGAAATCAGATCTATACAGCTCATCAGCATCCCTGAACCGTTGGACATAACACCGATAGTACCGTCATCTTCCATGGGTACAAAATGAAAATTCACATTCCGCGCCTCCATGACTTGGGGATCTTCCTGAATTTTTTCCCGGCAACGTATAATATCCGGTAAAAACGGAACAGCATTATCATCTATCTCAACTTTGGCATCCAGGGCAATGAGGACGCCCCTCTTATCTATCACCAGCGGATTTATTTCTACCAGCATTGTGTAATACCGGAAAAACATGGTAAAGAGTTTTTTCGCTATATCTTGTAATGCGGCCTTGTACCGCTTATCCGCTCCGGTCTTATCAAAAGCGTATTCAATAACATAATCCTCTACTCCCCGAAAAGGATCCAGAGGAATCTTGGCGATTTTGTCCGGATTGGCATGAGCGGTTTCCTCAATGTCCATTCCGCCCATGGGAGAAAAAATCAGGAGCGGCGCTTTGGAGAGCCGATCCAGCATGATCGCCGTATACCATTCCATGATGGGATTCGCTTTCTCCACGATCATCAATTGATTCGCCTTTAAGCCCCGAATATTCATACCAAGCATCTGTTTGCAAAGATTCTCCGCCTCATCGGCGTTTTCCGCGATTCTGACTCCACCAGCCTTGCCTCTGCCGCCGGTTTGTACCTGAGCTTTGATCACAAGCGGATATAAGAGTTTCGCATCCTTGATCGCGGCCGCGGCCGTTTCGGCTTTCTCGATCACCGTACCTTTCATGGTTTGGATCCCGAATTTGTCTATAATATCCTTTGCCTGATATTCCAGTAATTTCATAAACCCGCCGCCATTAGGTCCATATTTCATCGTCCGACGGCTGCCGCCAATCTTCTTTGACAAAGGCAATTCTGGATTTATTGAACAGATGATAATATGAAAGGTTTTCACTGATAGAATTATTTCCCCAGCTCCCGCAGCCCAAAGTCGTCGTGGGGAAAGTGAATTGCTAAAAGCGCCGCCATTTTGGGTTGCGCAGATTTGGTTAACCAAAATTCGGGATACTGGCAGCTTGAGACCAACATATTCAATGTGTTCCCTGTTGTTGGATTGAACATCTACCGAGTGGCCCGCCCCTTCGTAAACAAGATTTTCGCAGGCAATTTGTACCGCGTGTTCCCAGGTGTCGTATTCATAAGCGGTCATGAGGGGACACATTTTCTCCCCGCTCAGATCCTCTCCCTTGCCGTATTTTGCGGGTTTAAGAATCACCAATTTGGTTTCCTGAGGTATCTCAACTCCCGCGAGTTTTGCCACCATCCCTATGGATTGGCCTACACAGTCTTTATTTACCCTCCCCGCCGGAAAAACAGCTCTCCTGAATGCGTCGATTTTGGCAGGATCGTCAATATAACAGGCGCCGTTTTTTACAAAAGCGTCAACGACATTTTTAAAATTCTTTTTTGAGGCAATGATGGTCTGCGTTCCCGAACAAATTATGCCATTATCAAAAATCCGGGAAGCGATCATCTTTTTCGCTGCCTCTTCAAAATCAACATCGTTATCCACCAGGCCCTGGACATTACCCGGCCCTACACCGAAGCAGGGTTTGCCGCTGGAATAGGCAGACTCAACCATGGCAACACCGCCGGTGGCAATCACTACATCCACAGCCTTCATCATCTCATTAGTTAATTCAATCGTAGGTTCTTCAATTACCAAGAATACGTCCCGTGGTACACCAAGTTTGTCAAATTCCCGGTAAAAAAGCTCTGCCAACTGTTTGGCAACTTTCTTACCACGCGGATGAGGGGCAATAATGATGGAATTCCCGCCCTTGACAGCGAACATGGCATTACATAAGGGAGTGACTACCGGATTGGTACAGGGGGTAGCGGCGCCAATAACTCCCATCGGCTTGGCCACGATAGTGATACCCGCTGCTTTATCGTGTTCCAGGATACCCACTGATTTTTTTCCTTTAAGTCCATGCCAAAGTATCCGGGCTTTTCCCTTGTTCTTGGCAACTTTATCTTCATAGACTCCCATACGGCTTTCTTCCACCGCGAGTTTTGCCAAAGGTTCTGCATTATCATACACCACCCTGGCCAGCACCTTTACAATGGAATCAATTTTTTCCTGGGGATACCCGGCAATCACTTTTTGGGTTACCCGTGACCGTTCAACCAAATCCGCGATTTCCATAATAAAACTCCTTAATTTATAGACGAAGCAGTCCCCGGGAACCCGCTCCCGCTGGGGAGCTTTAAGGCGAGGAGGTTCATTTTTTTCCTTTTATTCTTTTTTCAGTATAGTCATTATCAATGTTTTTAACTGAGGTTCCCCAGGCTTTTAGCCGTGCATGGTATACCTCGTTCTGCTCCTGTTTCGGCCAGAATGTAAAAAGCCGGAAAGGCTTTTTACTTCTACTGTTATCAATCCAGTGGTAAGTGCCGCCGGGAATGATGAAAATGTCTCCCGCTTTAGTGGGCACATGGACATCATCAAGGACGATATCGGCGTCATCACTTTCAATTGTGTAGTATATCTCCGTTAATTCATGGACCCCGCCGCGCCCGGATTCACCGGCAGTCGTTTCCCCGGCCTTGAGCGTACCCTCATTGATATTAACTACCTGATGTTCAGCCATTTCATCGCCGGTCATCATCCTTGACTGGTACGCTCCGTCGCCGAAGGGGACAACATTTTCCGAATTAACCAGTTTCCACTTAAATTTTCCCATTTTTTCCTCCAATGGCATATATGTCGGGCGGCGTTAAACAAACACCGCAAAGAAAATCAGAAATCAACCATAATCTTAACCCTGGTATCGTTTTTTTCTTTTACGGCTCTAAAGGCTTCTTTTATTTTTGCAAAGGGATACCTGTCGGTGATCATGGGCTTAA
>JAIRNJ010000307.1 GCA_031258115.1 Treponema sp.
TACCGGTACTTTGTTAAACGCTCCATACAGACAGCCATAGCCGTATACCTTGTAAAAATCCTCCACCGACAGATAATCCGCCGGGCTTTTATACTCCACGATGTTGTCTTTACGGAATATGGACGCGATATTCTTCTCTAATGTGATATCCCGTTCCTTTTTTATGACCAGGATATCCATTTTCAGGGGTTCTGCGGTGAGCTGATACTCGAATTCAAATTGAAGCACATCCTTGTACCGGTCAAGCTCCAACTGCATCGCCCCGTAGAAAGCCGGATGCCAGGCTATCCGGGTATCATGTTCCGGTGGTTCCCCATGGGTCATAATTAAAGATATATCCAAATGGTCTTTTTTTCAACGTGACGGTGTCAGTCCATGAATTCTCATGTCATACCCAATATATCTTTTTTCAAATGAATATTTGGTAAAGATAAAACCACTAATACCTCACGAAAACACAAACAAACTCTCTAAATTCCCCGATCTGTTCGTGTCTGTTCGTGCCGTCCGTGGTGAAAATTCCTAAAATCCGCTTGTTTTTGATGATTGAAAGTAAACGCCGCTACCCTGAACGTGTACCCTGAACTTGACGTGCAATTCAGGATATGATATAAAATACGAACATGAGGAGCATATAGAATGGCGCAAGTGGTTTTAAAAGCCAAGAACAGGGCAGGAAAGGGTTCTGCCGAGGCCCGGCGGATCAGGCGGAGCGGCCGCATTCCCGGAATTCTCTATGGAAGAACCGGGAATTCGATAGCCCTGGATCTTGACGCCCTGGAATTTTCCAACGGGATCAAAAATATTTCCGAAAGTACCATCGTCAAGGTGGATATTGAAGGCAAGTCCCATGACGCATTTGTAAAGGATACCCAGCGGAACATCACCGACGGGAAGATCCTCCATGTGGATTTCTATGAAGTCGAACAGGATGCCCTCCTGCGCGCCCGTGTTTCCGTTCATCTTAACGGGACTCCCATCGGGGTACGGAATGGCGGTATTCTTGAATCCCCGCTCCACGAAATTGAAGTGGAATGTTTCCCCAGGGATCTGCCGGAAAGGATCATTGTGGATATTTCCGGTTTGGACGTTAATCAGTCCATTCACGTCCGGGATATTTCCCTGAATGAAGGCGTCAAACTTATCAGCGCCGGAGATCAGGTTGTCGCCCTGGTGAAATTCGCCAAGGCTGAAGAGGCTGCGGCGCCCGCTGCTGAAGATGCCGCGCTTGCCGCCGCGGGGTCCTCCGCTGCCGCAGGCCCTGCCGCCGCAGAGGCCGAAGCGGAAAAGAAATAAAGTCCACGCCGCACAAAAACCGTCCCTTTTCTCCCTTTTTCGAATCCTCCGTATCCGCCGCTCTGGCCGCGGAAATGGGGGATTGCGTTTCTTCCTCCCTTTTGCTGGCCGCTGTTTCCGGCGGGGCCGATTCCATTGCCATGTTAAGCGCCCTCCTTTCCCTGAAGGAAGGGGGAGCCGGTTTCCGTCTGAGGGTAATCCATGTGGAACACGGCATACGGAGCGAGGCCGAAAGCCGGGGTGACGCTCTCTTTGTCAGGGAATTCTGCAGGCGGCGCCGTATCCCCTGCAGGACGCTTCATATCCGGCAGGGGAAAATAGCGGAAAAGGCCGGGGAGGGGGGCATAGAGGCGGCTGCCCGTTCCTTCAGGCAGAGGATCTTTGCCGCCGAATACCGCAGAACCGGCGCATCCCGCCTGTGCATAGCCCACACCGCGGACGATCTTCTCGAAACCCTGCTCATGCGTCTTCTCTCCGGTTCCGGGCCCGGGGGTCTGGCCTCCATGCCCCGGAGCAGAGGGAAGATCCTGCGGCCTCTTATTGCCCTGAGCCGCGGGGATGTTCTTGCCTATCTGGAAGAGCGGGGTATTTCCTACAGGAAGGATAAGAGTAACGATGATATCCGTTTCTTCCGCAACCGGGTGAGGCGGAGGCTCATCCCCCTGCTGGATACCGAATTTCCCCGCTGGAGGGCGGCTCTCTCCGCCCTGGGGGAAACCCAGCGTCTCTCCGTGGATTTTTTACGGGTCGAAGCTTCCCGTCTGGTCTGGGAGCCTGAACCGGGGCGGGGTCTGCGCTGCCAGGCCGCCGTCTTTTTCAGGGCTCCCGAAATAGTGCGGGAAGAGGCCCTCTTTCTGGGGCTCGACGCGCTCGCGGGGAAACGGGAGAATCTCAGGCCCAAAAGGAAAGTCCTCCGGGCTTTCAGCCGGGGTCTCGTGAACGGGGCGGATCTCGGCGCTCTTCGTGTGTGCCGGGAAGGGGATTTTGTCCGTATAAAACCGGGCCGCAGGGGGGAGAGGGAGAAGGGTTTTGCGCTGTTGATTAAAAGCCCCGGAAAATATAAGCTCAATAACACGGTTCCGGTTCTAAGCATCAATGTGCCTGATGATAATGCGCCTGAAAAAGCAGGAGAAGAGGTTCTGTGCGCCGCGCTGCCTCTGCTTGTGCGTCCCTGCCTGAAAACCGACACGGTTTCTCCCGGAAGGGGCAGGGAGAAGAGCCTCCGTGATTTTTTGGGTTCGGCGGTCCGGGAGGGGGATCTGGCGCTTGTTGACGGGGAAGGGCTGGCCGCGGTCCTGCGTCCCTGTAACGAAGGCGCGGGCAGGGTTTACCGGATTCTTTACCGGAGAAACGCGGCCGCGGGGAATTCGGGAAAAAAGAGAGTAGTTTGTTTGGAAACTTCCGTATAGATTCGGGAGATCGGGGGTATAACATAAATGGAGAATGACAAGAATGAAAAGCCGCCGGTAAGACCGGGCCGTCCCAATCTGCAGGGAGGCAGGCCGAACCGGATTGCCCTGGTCTTCTTCATCCTCATGGCCGGGCTCTTTGCGTTTTATTTTTTCAGGAATGAAGGCGGTACGCCGGTCAAGGAGATACGCTACTCCGATTTTAACCGCTATCTGGCCCAGGAGCAGATCGAATCGGTTACCATCCGGGATAACGGCATGCTGGATATTTACCTGAAAGGCGCGGGGCAGAATGCCGCTCAACTGCGGACAATTATTCCCTATGAAGATCCCTCACTGCTTTCCAGGCTTGAAGAGAAGAAGGTCAATGTTGCCGGAGCGGCTTCAAGGATAAGCCCCTGGCGGATTCTTCTCGAATTTCTTCCGTGGATCATAGGTTTCGGTTTCATCTGGTTCATGATGAGGAACATGCAGGGAGCGGGAAACAAGGCTTTCCAGTTCGGCAAGAGCCGGGCCAAGCTCTACCGGGACGAGGGGAAGAAAGTTACCTTCTCCGATGTGGCGGGCCAGAAAGATGCAAAATATGAGCTTGAAGAGGTGGTCTCTTTTCTCAAGGAACCGGGGAAATTTACAAAGATGGGCGCCAAGATACCCAAGGGAGTGCTCCTTGTGGGCATGCCCGGCACGGGAAAGACGCTCATGGCCAGGGCGGTAGCGGGAGAGGCGGGAGTCGCCTTTTTCCACATGTCCGGTTCCGATTTTGTTGAAATGTTTGTGGGTGTGGGAGCCAGCCGGGTGAGGGATCTCTTTGAACAGGGCCGCCGCAGTCATCCCTGCATCATTTTTATTGATGAACTGGATGCGGTGGGTCGTACCAGAGGCGCAGGCTACGGCGGAGGCCACGACGAGCGGGAGCAGACCCTGAACCAGCTTCTCGTTGAAATGGACGGTTTTGATTCCAAGGACGGGGTGATAATCCTCGCGGCCACAAACAGGCCCGACGTACTGGATCCGGCCCTGCTCCGTCCCGGCCGTTTCGACAGGCAGGTAGTGGTAGCCATGCCCGACATAAAAGAACGGGAGGATATATTGAAGCTCCATTCGGCCAAGATCCCTTTGGGCAAAGATGTGGATCTTTCCCGTATCGCACGGGCGACTCCCGGCATGAGCGGCGCGGATATTGCCAACCTGGTGAACGAGGCGGCCCTCTTTGCCGCAAGGACGGACAAGCCCGAAGTCGGCATTGGGGACTTTGAAGAAGCCAGGGACAAGATACTCATGGGGGTGGCCAGAACCACCCTGGTGATCTCCGACAAGGAAAGGCGGATGACCGCTATCCATGAATCGGGCCATGCCCTGCTTCACTACTACCTCAAAAATGCGGATCCCCTCCACAAGGTAACCATTGTACCCCACGGCCGGGCCCTGGGCATGGCGATGTCCCTCCCCGAAGAGGACAGCTACAGCCGTACCAGGGGCTGGATAGAAGACCGCATCGTTATCTGCTACGGCGGCTGGACGGCCGAGAAACTGATCTACAACGAAACAACCACGGGAACCAAGCAGGACATTCAGCAGGCGACCGAAATGGCCCGGCACATGGTCTGTGAATGGGGCATGGCGGAGGAACTGGGGCCGGTGGCTTACGGACAGGAGGAGGAGCCCATCTTCCTGGGCAAGGAGATTGCCCGTCACAAGGACTATTCCGAGGATACGGCCCGGAAGATCGACAAGGCGGTAAATGAGATACTGGAAAAGGCGATGGATATTGCCCAAAAGATCATCGAAGGCCGCAGGCCGGAACTGGAAAAGCTGGCCGAAGCCCTGATGAACCGGGAAACTCTGGTTGACGATGAGGTACGGGATATCCTGGGTCTGCCGCCCCGGGTAAATCCGGCCTCCCTTCCGGGATAAGAGCGGCGGCTTGTGTATGCCGCGGATTTTGCCCTTCGGAGCGTTGAGGGGACAGGGCCTGAGATGAAGAAGTTTCTTTTTTCCGTTTTACTCTCCCTCCCTTATATGTTTCTCTTTGCCCAGATTCCCGATCCCCGGCCCGGAGAAACCGCCTCTGCGGATCTCTATGTCCAGTGGGCGGAAAGGACTATTGCGGCAGGCCGCTGGAGCGAAGCCCTGCAGGGACTGGAGAAAGGCGCCGATTACCGGGATGTGTCTTCGGATCTTTCCTATTTGTTGGCCCTGGCCCGCAATCATGAGGGCCTGCCCAGGGGCGCGGCGCTTGAGGCTCTGGGCTGGGCCAGGGAAGCGGGGAGATGGATGCGTTACACCCCCTCCGATTGCGTCCTCCTTGAAGCGGAGCTTCTCATCGGAGTCAGGAACTACGCCGGGGCCCTGAAACTCCTCGGAGAGAATATGCAGGACAACGATACGATGGTATTGACCCTTCTGGCCCTGAAGGGTATTCCGGACATGCATTCCTTTTACGACCTTCTCTCCCAAACCCTGAGCCGTTATCCGCGTGATCCCCGGCCTGTACACATACTTTTCGATTATTTACACGAGGGGTATACCGGGCCGCGCTCTCCTGCGGCCAATGAATTAGACCTGGTGGCGCTGGCCCTGCGGCGGCTTCCCTACCTTCTGGAGGCTGACCCTGAGCTGGCCTGGCTTTCCGCCCCCTTTATCCGGGACAGCACGGAGGCCCGCCGTCTTGTGGAAGCCTACCGGGCAAAGGGGAATCCTTCCCCGGAGAGCATTCCCGCGGCTCTCAATCTGGGGATAATTGACGATTTTACGGCGCTTGATGAACTCTTTGCGGCAAGAAACGGTAAAAGAAGTGTTTCCTATGCCCTGCTTGATGCGGTATGGAGATTACTTCGCAGTCCGGAAGGGCGGGAGTATTACAGACGTAATCTTCTTAAGTTTTCCGGTATTATTACACTGGATAAGGATCGGGACGGCAGGCCGGAATCGCAGGCCCGCTACCTGAACGGGATGCTTCAGTCATTCGCTCAGGATGTCGATCAGGACGGCCTTAACGAACTTGAGGCGTCTTTTGAAGCGGGGGATTTTCCTGCGTCCGCGTCCGTGGCCGAGCCTGCGCCGGGAACAGGAGTTTTCGCCCTGCCCCGCAGCGGGGAAGAGCGCAGGAAATTTGCCGTTTACTGGGAGAAGTATCCTGCGGTTCTCCGAACGGAATTTAATGCCGGGATCTATATTCCCGGACCCGGGGAATTTTTGTACAGGCCATTCAGGTTTGTCGATCTTCCCGGCGGGCCTTCGGGGCTCCTGTACCCTCTGCCGGAAGAGGATTACAGTCCGCTGACCCGCAGGACGCTGGTTTCCTTTGCGATAGAGATCCGGCGTCCCAGCGTGGAGTTCCCCGGAGCTGAGGAACGGATAGAACTGGCGGGAAGCGTAGCGTTGAATTCCGCGGAATACCTTGAGGGCCGCAAAGTTTCGGAGACACAGTATTTCCGGGGAAGGCCCGTGCAGGAAAGACTGGATCTGGATCTGGACGGAAGAATGGAAACCCTCAGACGTTTCAAACAGGAAATTGCGGGGGAAGAAGGTTTACGGGATGATCGGTTCCCCTGGGATGTTCCGGCGATCATCGAATATACGGAAAGCGATTGGGATGGGGATGGGATCTATGAAAGTGCCGAAGAGTATCTTCCCGGCGGGACTGTCGTTCCCTCCTGGGATATGGATGGAGACGGGAGGAGAGAGCGTTAAAGCCATGCGGAGTTATAGTGTCAGCCTCTTTCAAAACTTCAGTTTTCAAAGAGCAATCCCTGTGAACAAGATTTGTCCGGTTTTGGTATCTATATCCCTGCTCCTTTCTTCCTGTCTTTCGATGACCGCGCAGGAACGGCGTCTGGAGCCCAAGCGTTCCACCAATGAACTGCGTATTGAAACCATAAGGAGGGAAGTTTCCGGAGAACCCGGCAGGGCCATTCATCTTATTGGGGTATATAAAACGATCTATCCTGACTGGCAGGAAAGCGATGTTGCCGCGGAACTGGAATCGCTGGAACTTCAGTCTGTGGAGAATCTCCGGCAGGCCCAGTTGGATGCTGTCCGGGAGGAACGCTACGATGATGCGGCTTCCCTTGCCCGTTCTCTCTCAAGCCTCGGTATCACGGTGGAAAGTACCGGCCAGGAACCGGATCTGCTCCTTGCCGATGCAAAAAAACAGCTTGCCGCGGGAAACAGTCTGGGCGCCTTTCTTTCCGCCATCCAGGCCAATGAATTGAAGACCCTGAGCCCGGAAGACGCCCTCTTTTTTCTGGAGAAGGCCATGGAAGCCCGGCAGCGGAGGACTGCCGCACGTTTCCTCGCCATCGCGGAAAGCGCCGGGGGAGAGATTCCTGAGGAACTCAGGCTCTATGCCGAAGGCGGGGATGCGCCTCCCGACATGATCAAGGGCGTGGCAACGATAGTGATTGACCGGGGCATGAGGATAGAGCGGGGCAGGGGCATTCCCGAAAGGATGCTCGGTTCAGCCTTTTTTGTCGACGCTTCGGGGCTCCTTATAACCAACTACCATGTGATCGAAAGTGAAGTGGATCCTTCCTACGAAGGTATTTCCCGGATGTATATACGCATGGGGGATGCCTCAAGCCCCCGGATTCCCGCAAAGGTAATCGGCTGGGACAAGGCCATGGATCTTGCCCTGATAAAGGCGGATCTGAAACCGGAATATGTTTTTTCCGTGGTTGACCGTATCACCCCCAGGGTGGGGGAGACGATCTACGCGATTGGATCTCCTGTCGGGCTTGAAAAAACGGTAACCCAGGGAATTGTCAGCGCGCTGGGCCGGCGTTTTCTCCAGATTGGGGATGTGATCCAGATCGACGCCGCGGTGAATCAGGGGAATTCCGGCGGGCCGGTAGTGGACAGGGACGGCCGGCTTGTGGGTATTGTCTTTGCGGGGATCGAGGTTTTCCAGGGCCTTAACTTCGCCGTTCCCGCGGAGAGGCTTGCCGCCGCGCTGCCTGCGATGATCAAGGGGGGCAAGGCGGAACGGCCCTGGCTGGGCCTCACCCTGAATGAAACCATAAACGGCGCGGAGATCATCTATACGGCTCCCTTTACCCCCGCGTCGGAACAGCGGATTAAGGAAGGCGCCTTCATCAGAACCATCAACGGCAGGACGATTGAAGCTCCGCAGGGAGCCCTGATTCCGGCCCTGCAGGATCAGATCTTCCATACCAGGCCCGGCGAGCTGGTGGCGCTGGAATTCGGAGAAAGCAGGCAGGAAAACTCAAGCCGGGTGGTGCTGATCAGCGTCCCGCGGCCCGATGTTCCCCTTGCCGAAGCGGCAAAGAAGGACAGCCGGGAACGGATGGCCGCCCCCCTCTTCGGGCTCATCCTCTCTCCCTCCCTGGGGAAATCTTTCTCTTCATCCTACCTTGTAAAGAAGGTAGTCCGGGGCTCCATCGCCGATGAGGCCAGCCTTTCGGAACTGGATTCCGTCTCGATCCGCAGTTTCCGGGTATGGGAAAAGGAAGGTTATGCGGTGATGGACATCAATGTCAAGAAACGCCGCCAGGGCTACATGGAAACGGTCATGCAGCTTCCCGCCGCCCTGGATTCGCCCGATACGCTTTAATTTTGCATGATGAGCCGCGAAAAAAACGAAATATAGCCTTAAGGATTGAGGCTTAAACATTTTTTCTATACTATGAACCTATGGCAGAGATCTCCAGCATCCGCAATTTTTGCATCATCGCTCATATCGATCACGGCAAGTCTACCCTGGCCGACCGGCTTATCCAGAAAGGCCACCTTGTGGCCGACCGGGATTTTCAGGATCAGATCCTTGATAACATGGACATTGAACGGGAACGGGGCATAACGATAAAGAGCCAGGCGGTTACCATTCCCTACATTGCAAAAGACGGCAGGGAGTACGAACTCAACCTTGTAGACACTCCGGGACATGTGGACTTTAGTTATGAGGTTTCCAGGGCGATTAATTCCTGTGAGGGGGCCCTGCTTCTCGTGGATGCTACCCAGGGTGTGCAGGCCCAGACCCTTTCCAACATGTATCTGGCCCTGGAGCATAATCTTGAAATAGTTCCCGTGATCAACAAGATCGATATGCAGGCTGCAGACATTCCCGGTGTCAAGGCCCAGATTGAAAAGGATCTCGGACTGGATGCCGCGGAGGCGCTTCTTGTTTCCGCCAGAAACGGCACCGGCGTGGATGAACTCTTTGAGGCCATTGTCAGGCGTATCCCTTCTCCGTCCGGAGACATCGCACAATCTCTGCGGGCCCTGATTTTTGACTGTCATTACGATCCCTACCGGGGAGTAGTTGTGCACCTCCGTCTCTTTGACGGCAGCATTAAAAAGGGGATGAAGATACAGTTTATGTCATCCGCTTCCGTATACGAAGTGGAGACTACCGGCATCTTCAGGCTTGCCCTTGTGGAGACAGATATGCTCTCCGCCGGAGACGTGGGCTACATCATAGCCGGCATAAAAACGGTAAGCAATGTGCGGGTGGGCGATACGGTTACCGCCGCGGATAATCCCTGCGCGGAAGCGCTGCCCGGTTTCCGGGAAGTAAAACCCGTGGTCTTCTCTTCGATATATCCTGTGGACTCCAATGATTACGATGAACTGCGGACCAGCATGGAAAAGCTCAAGCTGAACGACGCTTCCCTGATCTATGAAAAGGATTCTTCGGCAGCCCTGGGATTTGGTTTCCGCTGCGGCTTTTTGGGCCTGCTCCACCTTGAGGTGATTCAGGAACGGCTGGAACGGGAATTCGATCAATCCGTTATTTTTACCGCCCCTTCGGTACGGTACAGGGTAAAACTCCAGGGCGGGGAAGAAATGTTTGTGGATAATCCCATGGAGTATCCCGGCGAAGGCCGCATTGAAAGCGCCGAGGAGCCGTATATCCGCGCTTCGGTAATTACCCCCGTGACCTACCTTGGAAACGTCATGACGATTTGCCTTGAAAAACGCGGCGTTCAGACCGCAATGAACTATCTGGACGAAAAGCGGGTGGAGATGGTATACGACATGCCTTTGGCGGAGGTACTGTTCGATTTTTATGACCGCCTGAAAAGCATCAGCAGAGGTTATGCTTCCTTTGATTATGATATTACCGGGTACAAACCCACGGAACTGGTGAAGCTTGATATTCTGCTTAACGGCAAGCCTGTGGACGCGCTTTCCCAGCTTGTGTTCCGGGGCAACGCATACGAGCGGGCCAGGATTGTCTGCGAGCGCCTCCGGGATGAGATACCCAGACAACAGTTCAAGATCCCCATACAGGGGGCCATAGGCAGCCAGATAATTGCACGGGAGACGGTGAATGCCCTGCGCAAGGACGTACTCGCCAAGTGTTACGGAGGAGACATTACCCGTAAACGGAAGCTTCTGGAGAAACAGAAGGAAGGTAAAAAACGGATGAAGATGGTTGGGGATGTGGAACTTCCCCAAAGCGCATTTCTTGCGGTATTGAAATCGAAGGAAGAATAGTGAGGCTTTCCCAAAACTTCAGTTTTTGGGAAAGCCTCTAGTTTGTACGGATTTACGCGGTAAAGGATTTTGGGTGATACAAACTGTTTTGGGGGATGTTCCCGCGGGGGATCTTGGTTTCTGCCAGAGCCATGAACACCTCTGGATCGGCCGGGGACATTCCGCGGAAATATATTCCGCCCTCCGCATCGACGATCCTGAAAAGTCTACGGCCGAATTGCGGCGTTACAGGGAAGCGGGCGGCGGGGCCGTGCTTGACGCTCAGCCCCCCGGCTGCGGCAGGGATGCCCGAATGCTGCGGAAAATTTCCGCGGCCTCCGGGGTGAAGATCATCGCTTCTACCGGTTTTCACCGTCTGCTTTACTATCCCGAAGACCACTGGATATACCGTTACGCTGAAGAGGAACTGGAGGCGCTTTTTGTGCAGGAATTGTGCGAGGGCATGTACATTGACTGTGATACGGAGACGCCGGAAAAAACAGGCGCCTTTCGTGCGGGACAGATAAAAACCGCGCTGGAGGCTGAATTTTCTCCTCTGCATGAAAGGCTCTTTACCGCGGCGGCCAAAGCTGCCGGGAAAACCGGCCGGCCGCTCATGGTTCACGTCGAAAAAGACTCGGACCCGGTTGGGCTTGCGGATTTTCTGGAGAAGCAGGGACTTTCCCCGGACAGACTTATCTTCTGCCACCTCGACCGCGCCGTTGCCGCTCCCGAAACCCACAGGGAACTTGCCCGCCGGGGCATATACCTTGAATACGACACCATCGCCCGGTACAAGTACCACGACGATGAAAAAGAACTGGATATTATATGCGCCATGCCGGAAGCGGGTTTTGAAAAACAGATTCTCTGTTCCCTTGATGTTACCCGTGAACGTCTTGCAAGTTACGGCGGCAAACCGGGTCTGGATTATATCCTTAAAACCTTTATCCCCATGCTGCTTGAGCGGGGCCTGGAGAGGAAAACGGTGGATCTTTTCTTTTATGAAAACCCGGCGCGGGTCTTTGATCGGGCATGATTGGCAGGCATGGGTTCTTCATTGGCAGGCCCGCTCTCCATTTAAAAATTATTCCCATACATCCAATTTTTCATTCCTACTGAACGGCGACAGCCGCCCCAGATCATCGGCGTTTACTTTCAATCATCAAAAACAACCGGATTTTAGGAATTTTCACCACGGACGGCACGAACAGACACGAACAGATCGGGGAATTTAGAGAATTTGTTCGTGTTTTCGTGTGGTTGGTGTTTAAATTTCTTCAACGGCATGCTGATTTTGCACTATTTACCAATTAAAAAGTAAACGCCGCTGCCCTGTAGCCGCCCGGGGGATTGTTGACAATACAATTTTATAGTATTTTATAAAAAAGAGGCCCGTATGTTCAATTTAAACGAGGAAAAGGATAAGCTGGCTGAAAAACTGGCGGAACAGTTTTCTCAAAATATTATAGACATGGAAGAATATGAACGTATACTGGAATATATAAATAAAATTGAAACAAAAAAGGAAGTAAACATTATTGAAAAAATAATGAAGGAAAATAATATTGAGGGAAAACGATTAACGGCAGATAAAAATAATGACATAATAACGCCGGAAGAAAATGAAAAACATCTAACGGTGTTTTCGGAGACAAGCTCATACATAAAACCGCTGAATGGAAACGGAGGCGAACATAGCTGCTATTTCGGAGAAAATAAAATAATTGTTGAGAATTTGCCGAAAGGAAGGACATTATTGAATGTTAAATCGGTATTTGGGGAAACCAAAATCATAATAGCGGAAAATATAAAAATAATAAACAGGATTATTCCGGTATTTTCAGAAATAGCAGAGCCGGCGGTTAAAACAGACGGAGATGATGATGACCTGCCGGAATTGTATATAACCGGGAAGGCAATATTCGGGGAAGTAAAAATAAAAAGAATGGACGAATACAATAAGCAGGACTGGAAAAAGATAGGGGAAAAAATAATGAAGAAAATACTTGATAAGATAGACAAAATATAAAAGAAGAATACCCGCCGTCCATGCCGCACTTTCTTACAGATATACGATTTTTTTCTCTCTAATCGATTCATTTCCCGCGCGTACAATCTCTACCGCCATCATGCCGTCAATGCCGGAAACTTCCGGAGCCCTGCCTTCCCGGATGGAAGTGACAAAACTAATGTCTTCTTCCATGTATGCTTCGCGAAAGAGGTTTGTCCAGCTTTTTACCGTGTCGCCCCGGAAGGTCTTTTCTTTTGAATAGAGGAGGGCGCTTGAACCCTGGAGGCCCCCGATACGTATGGAGCCGCAGGTTCCCAGTATGTCTACCTGTGCGTCGTAGCCGTACTGTACTCCCTGGGCGCCGTCTATGTTCCCCAGCATGCCGTTCTTCATCGTTACATTCATCAGTACCGTATCGTAGAAATCGGGGTACAGGGAACGGGCGGCGTCACTGCGGAAATTTCCCGCGATGGCGTAGAGGCTTGCCGCTTCGCTTCCCGTGAACCAGCGGAGGGTGTCTATGTCGTGGCTGTTCACCTCCGCAAGGGGGCCGTTGCTTTTGGCGATGTCGTACATCCATTCCTGAGGGGTGCTTGGCCCCCGCGTCTGGGATTTGACGCTTACCACTTCTCCGATGCTGCCTGAATCAACCATCTCCTTCGCCCTGCGGAAGTTTGCGTCAAAGCGCCGCATAAAGCCGATCTGCAGGATCACTCCCGCCTCTTCGGCGGCGCCGATCATGGCCTGACATTCTTCCCTGTTCATTGCCATGGGTTTTTCGCAGAAAATGTGCTTCTTTGCCTCCGCCGCGGCAGTAACAATGTCTCTGTGGAATTTGGTAGGCGTCATCACGATCACGGCGTCCGCGCCGCTTTTCCGCAGGGCTTCCCGGTAGTCCGTGTAAACCTGGTTTATCCCCAATTCATCCGCCGCCTTCCGGGCGCTTTCCTCAAGCGTATCGCTGACGGCGACGATCCTGGACCCTGGTATTCCGGAACTGTAGTTGCGGGCATGGATCATGCCGGCCCTTCCGGCGCCGATTAAACACAGGCCGATAGTTTCTTTCATCACTCTCTATTCCCCTTCATACAGGCCGCTCTGGATCCTTAGGAACTGTGCAAGAATAAAATGCCCTGCATTTTATTGTAATTGCTTACGCAATAAGGAAATAACATGACCAAATGGTCATGTTATTTCTGCACAGATCCTTAGCGTTTCTAAGTATCTTTCCGCAATGGTTTTGTAGATTTCGTGTACCGCAGGATTACTGCGGATAAGTTTTCTTTCCCGAATCGTCCTGAGTACCGGTTCTCTGGGATCTTTGAAGAGCCCGGCTCCGCAGCCTGCGATGACGGCGCTTCCCGCGATGGCGGTGTCTCCCGCAATGAAGCTTGCCGTATCCAGTCCCAGCACATCGGCCTTGATCGTGTTAAAGAAATCAGACTTGGCTCCGCCGCCTATGGAGGAAAGGCGGGTATACCTGCTGCCGGGGTAGAGATCCTTTAACACGGAAAGGTAGAAAGAGTACTCATAGGCGATGCCCTCCATCACCGCACGGAAAAGATGGGCGCGGCCATGTTTCAGGTCGAGGCCGGAAAAACTCCCTTTAAGATTCG
>JAIRNJ010000310.1 GCA_031258115.1 Treponema sp.
CGCGCTTGTTGTTATTTTTGTTGTTTTCTTTATTGTACCCACGATAATATCCTTCTTTTTTAGCCTGACCATCTGGAATCTCAGCGAATTCCGCTTTGTGGGATTCTATAATTTCATAACTTTTTTTTCCGAGTATTCTCTTAATATAGGGATCAAAAATACCCTCATTTATTCTACCATGACCAGCGGATTAAAGGTGGTGTTGGCCCTGGGCCTGGCGGTGCTTCTTACGTCTTCGATTAAAACCAAACATCTTGTGCGGTCCATAGTGTACTTTCCCAACCTGGTAAGCACGGTAGCTGTCGGCATCACCTTTAGTTCCTTCATGCATCCCACCAGGGGGCTTTTCAACGCCTTCATTGAAAAGTTTGGGATCGAAGGGCCCAATTGGCTGGGGAACCCCGACCTGGCGCTTTTTTCCGTCATCGCCACCGATGTATGGAAGGGCCTTTCGGTAGCCACCATCATATATATCGCCGGCCTCCAAGCCATTCCGGAGACCTACTACGAGGCCGCTTCCATCGACGGGGCCAGCGGGGGCCAACGCTTCAGGTTCATCACCCTTCCCATGGTGCGCTCATCCATGAATTCGGTCATCATTCTTTCGTTTATCGGGGGGATTCGTTCCTTTGAATTGATCTGGACCATGACCGGAGGAGGGCCGGGCTTTGCCACCGACACCCTTGCTTCAATTATATATAAACAATACGCATCGGGCTTTTTCGGCCTCTCTACCGCGGGCAACGTGATCATGTTCTTTCTGATTGTGGTTCTGGTATTTCCCCTGTACCGGTTTATTATTTCCAGGGAGGTGGATCTGTGAAACCGGCACACCTGAAACCCTCAAAAAAGAAATATCCCCTGCTCTGGCTCGATATTGTTACCGTGGTCTGCGCGGTGGGGATATTCGTAACTCCCTTTTATTTTATGCTCCTTACCTCCCTTAAAAACAGCAGGGAAGCGGGGCTCTTAAACCTTTCCTGGCCTTCCGATTATTTTCATTTTGAAAACTTTTCCCAGGTCATCAGGGCAGAACGCTTCATGATAGTGCGGGCGTTTCTTAACAGCCTCTGGATAACTGCCGGGTCGATAGTGTTTCTTATTGTGATATGTTCCCTTGGGGGCTATGTTCTCCAGCGGCTTTCCAACAAATTTTTGTCAGTGGTTAATCTCATGATCCTCACGGGGCTCATGCTGCCCCCGGCCATACTGCCCACCATCTGGGTGTTGAATTTTATCGGGGTCTACAGAACCCTCTTCGGCATGATTCTGGTAGAAACGGCCCTCCACATACCTTTTTGTACCATGCTGTACCGGGGTTTTGCCGCCGCCCTGCCCAGGGAGATGGAGGAGGCGGCCTATGTGGACGGCTGCGGTTCCTGGTATATGTTTCTCAGGATCATCTTTCCCCTCATGCTTCCGGTCACCGCCACAATTACGGTGATCCAGTCGGTAAGCATCTTTAACGATTTTGTGAATCCCCTGTATTTTCTGCCCGGTTCCCGGAACCCCACGGTTCAATTAACGCTTTATAATTTTATGGGCCAGTTCGACAGCGCCTGGAATCTGGTCTTCGCGGATGTGATCCTCATCACCATTCCGCCGCTTATCCTGTTTATATTCTTTAACAAGAAGATAGTCTCGGGTATCACCGCCGGGGCGATTAAAGCCTGACAAGCCCCCTCCGCCGCAATGTCCGGTCAAAACCCTTTACTGTATTGGGGAAACCATTGTATACTGGAAACATAGAAACGAGAGAAAATGTCTGATAACCCTGAAAAAAGAACCGAAGAAGAAACGAAGTTTCATGATTTAACCGAAGAAGAATATGACACCCTGGATGAAAAATGGACAAAAAACTCGCCCAAACCCGGCCCCAACGGGATGGGATTTTTTGCCCAGCGGAAGGCGGTCTTGGCCGCACGATACGCGTAGTTCTCCTCGCTGTCATACCCCGCATCTGTTTCAGGCGCTCCAGAAACGGCTTGAGAGTTATCCCATCGTTGGTCATGGCGAAGATACCGGCTCCCGTGATGTATTCCCCCTCAACGGACAGCCGCACATTGTATGCCGCCTTGAGCGTGTCGTCCTTCATCCGCATGAACGTGGTGTCCGGGCCGGTCTTTGAATAACTATTACGTTTTCCCATGATTTCCCGCTGTTTCCCATAGGTATTCAGTTTTTTGACACTTTCTTTCAGGGTGTGCCGGTATGTTTTCAGGGTCTTCCGGGACAGGGTTGTTCCACTTCCTCCCCCAGCCAGCTTCGTTTCTATATACGTCCGCACCTCTTGTGCCCGCTCCGGTATCCCTTCCCCCGCTTCGGTAAACGCTGTCCCTTCACTCCGGTATGCCGGTTTGCCTGCGCTTCCACCATCGTCCTGTCTATAAACACCTGGGTAAACCGTACTTCCCCGTAGTCCCCTAAAAACCGTACCACCTCATACAACAGGCTTTCTATCGCTACCCCCAGTATGTGTTTTCTGAAAACGTTTATCGTCCCGTGGGACGGCGGCGGATTCACATTAAGCTGCTTCAGGACAAATACCAGAAGCCGCACCGAATCGTTGTGGGGAATGAGCACGCCAACATCCATCGGCAGGCACGGTTGATTCAAGCTGGAGAAGGGAGTATAGTTTTTGGCGGGTACAGGTTTCATATACCCAGTATAGCAGCCGGGCGGCCCCGTTGGAATTCCGTCCGGCTCTTTTTTTTTGCCGGCCCGGTCCGCCGCCGGGGCGGGCTCTGGGGGCGCGTGCGCTCATGACCGGCTTTCGCCAGGAGGACTTCTTTTACAACCCCTCGGGTTCCAGGCGGCACGTTATGCGACATAATTTTTCAAAAAATCTTCAAAAACTACGAAATATTGACAAGGATTGAATTATATGCTTTAATAGACTTGTTCAATAACCCGGTTGGTTATTTCACAAGTCCTGCGATTTTTCAGACTAAAGCCTTGCAAAATCGCGTTTTTTAATTGAAATTGTTCAATAACTGAAGTTATTGAACAACTCTAATATATTTAAAGGAGTAAGATTATGAACATTAAATACAAACCTTATGCATTGTTGATATTTCTGTTCGTTTATCTTAATTCATGTGATGATTTGTTTAATGACGGATTAACAATCAAAATGGATAAAACAACCTTTGACAAGGAACGCAAGGCATGGGACGATCAGAATATTAAAAATTATCGATTTAAATACGTTTTTTCCAATGATGCTACCGGTCCAACTGAACCTATAGAAATAACAATAAAAGAAAATGAACC
>JAIRNJ010000313.1 GCA_031258115.1 Treponema sp.
TATTTATGTATCGGCCGATAATTGTAAAGAATATATGAAAAGGATACTAATCCCGTTTCTTTGTATCATTGTCCCCTGTATATACACTCAGGCGGCGGATCTTGAGTCCTATGAATTCATGGACAGACTACTCTCCATGTCCGGCCCCGGAGCGCCGGAGATCTTTGAAGATGCGGTGATTTTTACCGCTTCGTCCTCTCACCGGAGGGTAGGTGTTGCCTTTGGTTTTGAAGGTTTCTCCAGAGTACACTGGTTCAGAAAACTTCTTGTAAGCCAGGATCCCCTGAACGCTCCCATCCCGCCGGGCAAGAAGGTTCCCGATCCATACAGGGATTCAGGCATCCTTTTCCATGTGCTTCAGCTTCCGAAAGATCTGGATGAAGTGGATTACCGCCTTATTATAGACGGGCTCTGGACTACAGACCCGGCAAACCCCCTGATCCGTAACAGCGGAGAAACGGCCCTGGCCTATTCATACATAAGCATACCGCGGAGGGAAACGGTTCCGGGCCCCCTTCAGGGCCCGCCGGGAAGCCTCTCCTTTTCTTTCAAAGGCCCGCCCGGAGAAACGGTAACGGTGGCGGGAAATTTCAACGGCTGGGATCCCTTCATGTATGAGTTGAAGGAAGTCCCGGCGGGAAACTACAGTCTCCTGCTTCCCCTGCCCCCCGGTACATGGCAGTATGTTTTTTTTCACCGGGGTGAACGTCTCCTTGATCCCTACAATCGCCGCAGGGCCTACACAAAAGACGGTAAAACCGTCTCGGAAATCGTAATACAGTAAACATTAAGGCTCTTTTAAGTCCGTAATGCCTCATTGAAAATTCTAAGCATAGCAGCCTTGAAAAACATTGAAAACTTTGCTATATTTTGTCAATTATAGACCTTTAGTGCATGAAGCGAAGTTTCATGTTCGATTCAATTTTTAAGGTTAGCAGTTTTTTCATTCGTAAGGAGTATGAGAATGGGCATCGACATTACCAAGATGCGGAACATCGGTATCAGCGCGCACATCGATTCGGGGAAAACAACCCTTTCGGAGCGCATTCTGTTTTATAGCAACAAAATTCACGCCATTCATGAAGTCCGGGGAAAGGACGGTGTTGGGGCTACGATGGATCACATGGATCTGGAACGGGAACGGGGCATCACCATTCAGTCTGCGGCTACCCAGGTTACCTGGAAGGATTATACGATAAATCTTATCGATACCCCCGGGCACGTGGACTTTACTATTGAGGTTGAACGTTCCCTCCGGGTACTGGACGGGGCAATTCTCGTGCTCTGCGCGGTCGGCGGGGTACAGAGTCAGTCCATTACCGTAGACCGGCAGCTTAAACGCTACCATGTGCCCCGGATTGCCTTTGTGAACAAGTGTGACCGTACCGGAGCCAATCCTTTCAAGGTGCGGCTGCAGCTCCGGGAAAAACTGGGGCTCAATGCGGTGCTTATCCAGATCCCCATCGGACTTGAGGACAAGCTTGAGGGCATGGTGGATCTTATCACCATGAAGGCGGTCTACTTTGACGGAGATCAGGGTGAAACGATTCGCTATGCGGAGATCCCCGCTCACCTCAAGGCTGATGCGGAAAAATACCGGGAAGAACTGCTGGATGCGGTTTCCATGTTCTCCGACGAACTTGCGGAACTCTACCTCGAAGGGAAGGCGATCCCCGAAGATCTGTTCCACGAGGCTATCCGGAAGGGTACTCTGTCGGAGAAATTTGTTCCCGTTATGGTAGGTTCCGCCTATAAAAACAAGGGGATTCAGCTTCTTCTGGACGGAGTAAAAAATTATCTCCCGAATCCTTTGGAAGTTAAAAACTTCGCTCTTGATCTTGAAAATAACGAGGAACAGAAGGAACTTTCCTGCGACGAAAAAAGTCCCACGGTAGCCCTGGGCTTCAAGCTTGAAGACGGTCAGTACGGTCAGCTTACCTACGTGAGGATCTACCAGGGCGCCCTAAAGAAAGGCGATGAACTCTTCAACACCCGCGCCCGCAAGCGTTTCAAGGTAGGGCGGCTGGTACGGATGCACTCGGATAATATGGAAGATATCACCGAAGGATCTCCGGGGGACATTGTGGCCCTCTTCGGTATCGACTGCGCTTCGGGCGACACCTTCTGCGGCGGCGGCCTTAACTACGCCATGAGTTCGATGTATGTGCCTGAACCCGTTATCTCTCTGGCCATCGATCCCAAGGACAAAAAAAGCGCCGATCAGATGGCCAAGGCCCTAAACCGTTTTACCAAGGAAGATCCTACTTTCCGTACCTTTGTAGATCCTGAATCCAACCAAACGATTATCCAGGGTATGGGGGAACTTCATCTGGAAGTCTACATCGAGCGGATGAGGCGTGAGTACAAATGCGAGGTTGAAACAGGCATGCCCCAGGTAGCCTACCGGGAAGCCATCACCCAGCGTGCTGAATTCAACTATACCCACAAGAAACAGACCGGCGGTTCAGGTCAGTACGGCCGTGTAGCAGGCTACATGGAGCCCTGGGACGGCGGCGACTACGAATTTGTGGACAATATCAAGGGCGGCGCCATTCCCACGGAATACATCCCCAGTTGCGACAAGGGCTTCAAGGAGGCGATCAAGAAGGGAAGCCTTATCGGATTCCCTATCGTCAATATCCGCTGCCTTATCAACGACGGTCAGAGCCACCCGGTGGATTCTTCGGACATCGCCTTCCAGCTTGCCGCTATCGGCGCCTTCCGGGAGGCCTATCACAAGGCCAAGCCCTGTATTCTGGAACCGATTATGAAGGTTGCGGTCGAGGGGCCCACGGAATTTCAGGGAAATATTTTCGGTTCAATCAACCAGCGCCGTGGTATAATATCGGCATCGACCGAAGACGGAGTGTTTAGCCGTGTGGAAGCGGAAGTCCCCTTAAGCGAGATGTTCGGTTATTCTACGGTACTCCGCTCCCTTACCCAGGGTAAGGCCGAGTTCACCATGGAGTTCTTCAAATACGGCAGGGTGCCCCAGAGCATCAGTGAGACGCTTGTAAAGGAGTACGAGGAAAAAAAGCGGAAAGAACGTTCCTGAGGGAATACCGGGGAAAAGCGATTATTTTCTCCATCGAGGCTGTTCCAAAACTTCAGCTTTTGGAACAGCTTCCATAGATTTAGAGGAAAAACCGGGCCTTGACCGGTTTTTTCAAGAGCTTGTTACGAAACCAACCGGGTTTTGGAACAAGCTCCATTATCTTAAATTTGAAGGAAAGACAAATGGTAAAATCAGAATTAATCGCCCGCAGTCCAGTGCGGATATTTGAGAAATCCATCCATGGAGGACTTAAAAGCGGCGAAGTGGGGCTCATCGTTTCATCCAGCGGTATCGGGAAGACCAGTGTACTGGTACAGATTGCCCTGGACAAGCTTCTGCAGAACAGGAAGATTATCCACGTGTCCTTCACCCAGAACACCGGTTATGTGCTTGCCTGGTACGAGGATATTTTTGATGAATTCGTCAACCGGAAGAATCTGGAGAATGCCCAGGAAATAAGGAATGAAGTTACCAAAAACCGGGTTTTGATGAATTTTAACCAGGACGGGGTTACAGGCGATCAGGTTCTCAAAAGCCTCAGAGCGATGATTTTGGAAGGGGGCTTCAAGGCCGAGTCTATCATCGTGGACGGCTTTGATTTTAACCGGATGGATCGTTCCCGGCTTGAGAATATTAAAAATGCCGCCAAAGAACTGAATCTCGAAATCTGGTATTCCTGCACGGTGAAGGGAGAAGGCCCCCTCTGGGACAAACAGGGAATCCCCTTCATCATCAAGGACTATGCGGATCTGGTGGATGTTATCATCCTGCTTGATCCGAAAAGCGACCATATTGAGTTGACGGTTTCCAAAGACCGCAGCAGCGTCAAACTTGAGTCCATGGCCATGCGGCTTGATCCCAAAACACTGCTTATTCTGGAAGGTTGAAATAGAGTGTTCCTTTGAAACAAAACCGGCGTTTCTATATCATCACCCTTCTCATCTATATTGATATGATCCTCTACGGATTCATTAATTCTTCCAGAAGCATAGCCTATCCCCTCATAAAGAATGAATTCGGCGTTTCCTATGATCAGCAGGGGCTCATGGTTTCGGCAATCGCCGTTTTTTCGGTGATCGCATGCATCGTTGCGGGTATCATTCTGGGGCGTCTGGGGTTCCGTAAATCCCTGATGCTGGGCTTTGCTCTTATCCTGAGCGGGATGTTTTGCTTCCGTTTGGCAAACGGTTTTCTCTTTGCCGCGGCAATGTTTCTGCTGATACAGATGGGTCTCGGTTTTTTTGAGATAGGCCTTAACGGCATGGGAGTTAGCACCTTTACCGCAAAATCCGCCCTTATGATGAGCCTCCTGCACTTTTTCTACGGCATAGGAGCGATCATCGGGCCGCCCTACGCGGGACTGATGACCGGCAGCATGGGGAGAAACTGGCGCTACATCTATTTTTTCGGCCTCTTCCCCGCCCTGCTTCTGGGGATCTTTACCTTTATTGCCGCTCCCGGAAAACGAACACAGTTTGTGCCGGAAAAACCTGGGCCCGGAGAAGATGATTCACCGCCCGCCAAAGGGCTTTCCTTTTTTTCGGCCCTGAAGGAACCGGTTGTATGGCTTTTCGGCATAACCATGGGTTTCGGCTCGACTGTAGAAGTAGGAACCAACAACTGGAGCGCCCTGTACCTGCAGGATGTCTACGGTTTTGATCCAAAGATACAGGGAGCCCTTTTTGTTTCAATTTTTTATATTCTCTACACCGCTTCCCGTTTTCTTTCCGGTTTTATAATTGAAAAGATCGGCTATCTTAAAAGCATCACGGGCGGCTGTGTAATTGTCTGTCTTATCTTTGCAGTGGGTTTTCTTTTGGGGGAACGGGGAATCTGGATACTGCCGGTTTCAGGTTTCTTCATCGCCATCCTCTATCCTACCATGCTGGCTCTGAGCATCCCCGTCTTCCGGGAAAACGCCCAGGCAGTGAGCAGTGTCATCATACCCATCGCCTTTACTACAAACGGCCTGCTCCAGTACTTTATCGGCCTTATCAACCGTTTTATCGGACCGGAATGGGGCTACCGGAGCAGTCTCGTTTTCAGTGTGCTGACTTTCTTCCTCCTCCTGGCGGTGAGAAAAAAAGTAAAAACGATAAACTCGCGGTCCTATTGAGGCTGTTCCAAAACTTCAGTTTTTGGAACAGCTTCCTTAGATTTAGGGGAAAAACCGGGCTTTTGGCCGGTTTTTCCAAGAGCTTGTCCAAAACTAACCGAGTTTTGGGCAAGCTCATTTGTAATTCACCAGATCGTTTGCCTTCTTCCGGCTTGAAGCGGCGCTGACCGCATCGACTCCCGCCTGAACCCTGCCTACCCGCACCAGGGCCACAGCGCTGTAGCCTGAGGGAAGCCCCAGTTCGGACTTGAAGCGGCTGTTGAGGGTGTCCATGGGCCCGGTATAGATCCTGGAACCATAGCCTAAAGCCTGGGCCGCAAGGTAAATGCTTTCCGTTGCCAGGGCGCAGTCAAGAATCTGGCTGCCATTGGTTTTGCCGTCTCCGGAACTTGAAACAACGATAAGGATATTCCCATCCTGAGTCTGGGGAACTATCTTTTGAGCCAGATCAAGATTCTGCACAACGGTAAAGTGCCAGGGCTGGCGGTTGCCGGCGCTGGGTGCACGGATTCCCGCATCAATGATGGCATCCAGATCGGATCCGGCGATTGAGCCTGAAACAAAGTTTCGGGCCGCATAGTGGTTGACAAGCGCCTTGAATCCGGGATTATTGCTGTCCTGGGCAAAAGACGGCATGATTACTGCTGCAAAGAGTAGAAGGATCATTCCTTTTTTCATGTTTTTCTCCTTTAAGATATTGGTTTGTTCGGAAACTTCAGTTTTCCGTTGAACCAACCGGGTCTCTCACGCATCTATTGTACCACAGGAGGAAAACGGGTACAACAGAGCGCATCTGCCGTTTCCTGACTTAAAACCTGAAGATTCCCCTGAACCAAAAACAACTTAAATCTTTGTAGGGGGCATAGCTTCCCCGGTCATCGATACCGCCTGAAAAAAAATCGCTCCCCAGGGAAAGGCCCAGGGCATCGGTCAGGGCGTATTCGGCAGATACGCTGCCTGCGCTGTCGAAGTCAATGAGATCCAGGTAATACCATGCCGAACATTTAACGGTTTCCCGAAAAAAAGAACGGGCAATTCGCAGACTCACGCCGTTTTTCCGCCATGGCCTTTCGGTTCCGCCTGAGGATGCGTCCGGCAGCATATCTTCGTAATACTGGACTGAAAGGTTCCATGCCGAAGGATTCCAGTCAATACCCGCAAGCAGTTTAAGGTTCTGTTTTTCAACGGGCCTTTCAGTTTGTCCGCCTGACAGAATAGCTGCGGTTTCCTCAAGCGGGCGCTCATAACGTCCGCCTCCGGTCCAGGCCGTTTCCAGCCGCAGGAGGAAATCTCCGATGGGGATGCTCGCATCCGCCCCGGCGGTGATTGTTCTTTCATATTCCGGCAAAAGTTCAAGACCGGTTACAGCCGGGAGAGTACCGGTCAATTTCTTTTCCATGAAGGCAATGTCATTCCAGCCGTAAAACCCCATGACGGAAAGATCTGCCAGAGATGTATACCAGGAAAGACGCAGCCCGTATTCCCCGTTGCTTATGGTCAACGGAAGGGTCTTGTCCTGTATTGAAACCGGCAAGGCCGCCCCGCCAACATCGGCCGATGAAGGATAAAACACCGCGTAGAGAGGATTGTGTTCACCGGGAAGGCGGGCGGGACTGAAGAGAGGCAGCCACAGGGCCTCAATCGCCAGGGTCTGAAACGAATGCCGGAGCCTGAGGCCGTCCACCGCAAGGCGGCTCCCCTCAAAATCGAGCCCTGCGTAAGCCGTCAGATTTTGGGGACAGACCACATCGGTAAGAATAAGGCCGTCCGCGGCGCCCCAGGACACAAGCTGCCTTCCCAGTCTGAAACTGAAGGCCCCGGCGCCCCAGTCAAGCCAGGCCTCGCCCAGAGAAAAACCGCTGCGATCCGGGCTTACACCGTTATACTCCGCTGAAAGGGAAACAAATGCCGAAGCCGCTCCGGCAAAGGCGCCGATTTCCCCGGTAAAGGCGTTACGGGAATCGGTCAGCCCCGGATCCTTTGAAAAAGAAACGGCCTGGAGCGTTTCAACCGATCCATGGAACTCGACTTCAACCTGGGCCTGAAGCGAAAAAAGGATAAAAAAACAAAAAATCGACAACCCAAAGATTTTCTCAAACTTCATACTATTGTTTGAATAGTCTAACATATTTGAAACAAAACTGCAAGCATGCAAATTGTCCCCCCAAAAAAAGTACTTCTGTGAGGCCACAAGAACCTGAAAAAGCACCGGAACCGGTTTGAAAAATGAATCTCCGCAGATGCGGTAAAGAATTTCAGTTTCCGCTATACTATAGTTATGGGCGTTGTACGATTCCTGACGGAAGAAGGAATATGGATATTTGAATACCGCTATGACCTGAACTGCCCCTTCGGCGGGAAGGAGGTAATTCCGGTAGGTTCGCAGGAATGTACCCGCTGTCCCGCGTTTATTTCCATTGACCGGGACAGGAACAAGCACACCACGGTTCTCAAGTGCAGGGGAAAGCGCCTTGCGGTACAGCGGCGGACCTTTGTGGAGCGATCATAAAGGAATCTTTAAAACCTTCACCGCAGATTCCCCCGTTCCAGGGTGGTAACCGCAAAAAGGGTATCGTCCAGGGGGATGTTAAATTGGATCTCCGACATTTCGATACGCGTAGAATGTTTGTTCTGCACGTTGCTCATTTCCATTTTAAGAGCTGTCCAGATATCGTCTATTTTCTGAATTCCGGATACCCTCAGTGTTTTAAGGAGCTTGTCCTGACGGTCATAATAATCCACCGCGGCGATGATATTCGAATCCTTGCGAACCCATATAACCCGTCTGCCGTAGGGGTCGCTTCTGTCTTTGGGTTTGGCCTCTACCATCCGGCAGGCTTCGCCGTCAATTGATTCCTCACGCCGGAACACAAAGGTATCCCTGGAAAGACTCCGGCTTCCCATGTCCTCGTAGGTAAAATCGGTTCCCATAAAATCATCGTTTTTTCCCGAACCGGTGATACGCCGTACCCGTCTCATGGCCGGAAGGTAGAGCCACATATCGTCGTCTTTGGATTCATCATCGTAAGAAAAGGACAGATAACCCGTTCCCGCCACATCACGGGGACTTTGAAAGACCATGAGAATTTTGTCCGTGTCCCCATAGTCTTTAAAATAATACGAAACTTCCCGAATCCGGGGAGCGCCCCTGCCGCTTGAGAGGGTCATGGTGAGTTTGTATTGGGCCGTATCCCCGGTATACCGTTCATCCGCCAGACGCATAATATCGTAGCCGCTCAAATCCTGGGCAAAAACACCGGACACGGATAAAAAAACCGTTACGAAAAAAATAATCAACAACCTATTTCTCTTGTTCATATTATTCATTGGAGCCCCTCCGTAAAGGTTTCAAAACATATATCAACAGCGGCGTAAGGGTATAATCCGCGAGCAGGGCCGCCGCCATCCCGATAATGGCCAGAACCCCTACATGGAAGAGCATTGCTATGGGGCTTAAGGCATAAACCGTAAACATGGCGCAGAGTATTACCGTAGTTGTCCCCAGAGTCCGGCCTATTTTAACAAAGGTATCCAGTACCGCCTGGCTGTAGGATTTTTTCCGTTCCAGTTCCAGATTTATGTGGCTGATAAAATGGATCGTGTCGTCCACCGCTATCCCCAGAATCATGGGCAGATGGTCATGGTAAGCATGTCCAGGGGAATTTTTGCATAGCCCATGATTCCGCCGATAATGATAACCGGCGCGATGTTGGGGATCATTCCAATGAAGGCTGTCCTGATACTCCGAAAAACCAGAGCCAGAAGAATAAAGATGATGAGGAAAGATCCGGCAAAGGATTTTAATTCCCCATACACCACCTTGTTGTTCATCTCCGCAAAACTGGCGATCATCCCCACCACTACCGCATCTTCTCCGGGAAACCGGGCGCGGGCGGTTTCTTCGGCGGCTTTGACGGTTTTCGCAATCCGGTTGCCGTCGTAACCGGTAAGTTCTACTGTTAATACCGCGGTGGAAAAATCTTCGCTTATACGGTTGAAGAGATCTCCGCCCCCGGAAATTTCGTAGAGGAAGAGTAACTGGGCAAGCAGGGCAGGATCGCCGGGGATCGTATAAAACGCGGGATCGTCACCGTTGAGGGTACGGTGCATTTCCTTGACGATTTCCGTTACCGAAGAGACCCGCGGCCTTGTCCCGGAAATCTTGGTCAAGTCCAGGGCGCCAAGATCCGCCGCAAGGGAATCCAGATCCCGCATCTTCTGCGGGTCTTTGAAAAAGTCATTTTCGCCGGAACTTACCATCACCGTATAGGTGTAGAGGGAACCGATTTTAGCGTCGATTATTTCGGCGAGCCGGTTGATGTAGGGGATCTTTTTCCCCATGAGAGAAAAATAATCCATGTTTACAGTCATTCTGAAAATACCGGGAATAAAGACGGCGATAACAAGAAAGGCGATGAAAATTACCGGCTTCCGTCTTTTAAGCAACAACTCTCCAAAGCGGCAGAACTTCTGTTCAATCCAGGTTCCCGAAGGATAAATCTCCGAAGGGGATACGGATGGGACAGTCTCGATGTTCCCTGAGGGCTTGCCCGGCGGAATGTCCGGAACATTTTTTTTCGGCTTCCCGAAACTGAAAAGAACCGGAACCAGGAGGATCACGTATAGGTAGACTGAAAAAACCGTGAGGGCGCTGGTAAGGCCCAGCCAGCGCAGGGCGCCGATACCGGCAAAGAGGAAGGATAGAAGTCCGCCCATGGTGGTAACGGCAGTAAAAAGTATCGGCCAGCCCGTTTCCCCCACCGCCGCGATGAGGGCCTCCTTTCTCTCCAGGCGGCGATAATGGAATTTGAAAGAGTTCACGAGGTGTATGGCGTATCCTATGGAAAGGGCCATGGAAAGCAGAATGGGCAGGGTCATGAGGTTTGAATCCGCGGGAATTCCAAGATGGGCCATGTACCCAAAGACCGATCCCACGCCCCCGATAATGGTCAGCACCGGAACCACTATACCCCTGAATGACCGGGTAAAGATGATGAGGCACAGAAGAACCACAATGAAGCCTCCGATGATCCGCTTACCGGTCTCAACCATGACGGTCTGGTTTTCTTCCCATTCGGTATAGGCCATGCCCGCGGGCTTCAAGGTATACCGGACGCCGCCTCCGGGATTTTGCCATTTGGGGTCGGTGATAATTTCCTGGGCGGCTTTCCCCACAGAGTACATCTCTCTGGATTCGTTTTCGCCCTCGTAGCTGTAAAGACTCAAGGCAAGCCAGGTTTCCCGGCAGTCATCGGAGACCAGCATATCCACCAGCGAAGAGCGGGACATGATGTAAGCGCGTTTTTCCTCCATTTCCGGCCCCGCCGGGGGGATACCGTCTTCAAAAGGACTGCGTACTTCGATACTTTCGCCTGAACCCATGGAAATGGACATGTCTGTTAAGGAGCGCAGTTCCCTTGCGTAGGGAACCTTTTCCAGGAGTTCCGCACCCAGATCCCGAATCATGGTGAGTACACCGGGATCAAACACATCATCCGCCTGGATCAACACAAGAACCTGGTCTTCGTTGCCGAACAGGGCCTCAAAACGTTTTGTATTGATCTCTATGGTATCATACTCATTAAACCACTCGTCCATGTTGTCATTGGTAGTCATCCTGGGAAATCCCGCAAGGCCGATAATCGTGAAAATCGCCAGAGCCGCAATAAAGAGCCACCGGTACCGGATCTGGAAAGCGGAAAATTGGGCAAAACGCCGGTTAATTCGTCCCTGCGGGCCGCGGGTGTATGAGGCCGGGTTGTACGGCGCCGCTTCCGGCGGTCTGTACATGCCGTCGATTTTCATAAAGCTGCTTCCCTCCCTACATGTGGCTGTTTAAAATGGTTCTTAATGTGTTACAGCTCCCCGAATGGGCCTGTACAAGGGCAATTCCCTTGCGGGCGGCGCTTTTTTTGGCTATTTTGACCATGTCATGGGCCACCGGATTGGTAAAAAGAATAATAAGATCCGGATCTCCTATGAGACATTCCAGATTACACTTCTTCTGTGTGAAAACCTTGGCTTCACAGTTATATTCCTTGCAGATATCCTTGTACCTGCAAACCATCCGGTCATTCCCGCCGATAATTACAACACTGCTCATGTTTCCTCCTGCCGAATACGATTATGTTAGATAACGCTTACATTAAGTTAGTCTATCTAAACATATATGTCAAGAGAATTGCCCGTGCAAAACGCGGAATCCTCATTATTTCCTCACAATTCTGCGTTATACTGATGATATGAACAATAAACCCCGGGTATTGGTCATTGATGACGAAGAAAAGATCCTTGAACTGGTCAAATCCTACCTGGATGCAAGCGGATATACGGGACTCTGCGCCAAAAACGGCAGGGAGGGGATGGCCCTTTTTGAAAAGGAAAATGTCTCCCTGATACTTCTTGACCTTATGCTGCCGGATTTCAGCGGCGAAGAATTCTGCCGGAAGATCCGGGAATTTTCCGATGTGCCCATCATCATGATAACAGCCAAAGTAGATGAGGAAAGCATCATCCGGGGTCTCAAGATTGGGGCCGATGATTATGTGTGCAAGCCTTTCAGTCCCCGCCAGCTTATGGCCAGGGTGGAGGCTGCCCTCCGGCACTTTACGCCGAACCTTCAGGGCGAGCTTCCCCTGTGGAAACCGGGGCGAAGGAACGGTAGAGACAAGACCGAAAAAATTCTTGCCTATGATGACTTAACGGTAGATCCCGGAAACCGGAGCGCGTCCTTAAAGGGCAAAACTCTTGCGCTGACCCGTGATGAATTCAACATCCTCACCCTGCTCATGTCCCGGCAGGCAAAAATCTTTACCCGGGACGAAATTCTTGAACACATCAAAGGGGATGAATATGACGGCTTTGACCGTTCCGTTGACACCCATATCAAAAACCTCCGGGCCAAGATTGGGGACGATCCGAGGGCGCCGAAATATATCGTAACCATTTACGGTATGGGATACCGTTTTGGAGCCGGCAATGATTAGCCTGCAAAACCGCCTGACTCTTACATACGCATTATTTATCAGTATTGCGCTGACGGTATTGACGGTGGTTATGAATCAATTTACCGGTATCGTGTTTGCAGGCCTGATCAGGGAAAATATTGCCGAAAAAAGCGGGGAAATAGTCCGCAGCATCGGAGAACAGTACAATCCCATGCGTAAAAATTTTGACACTCTTACTGTTGAAGCCATGGGGATGTATTTTGTACATGAAGGTTATATCATAAGCGTGGCGGATGAAGACGGAAATCCCGTATGGGATGCCCGTTCCTGCGACATGGAACAATGCGCCGAAGTAATAAACAGCATCGCAGAACGTATGGAAAAGCAATTCCGTCTCAACGGATCGCTGCAAAAACAGCAGTTTCCGCTGAAGTATATGGGCCGCAGCGTGGGGAATGTTACCATAGAAACCTGGGGGCCTTTTTTTTACAGCGAAACGGAAACAGAGTTTCTACGATCGATAAACAGGCTCTTAATCGCCGCAGGATTTGTGTTTATCGTCTCGACTATCGTTATTTCGGTTTTGCTGTCCCGTACAATATCACGGCCCATCCTTGAGGCAAAGGAAGCTGCCCGGCATATAGCCGCCATGTACGCAAAAGGAAACACCGCCGGCAAACATACCGTGCGGATAAACGAGAACCACAAGACACGGGAACTTGCCGAACTGTCCCGATCCATAAACGAACTTGCCGGTGAACTGGATGAAAGTGAACGCCGTCAAAAACAACTGACTTCCGATATTGCCCATGAACTGCGCACCCCCTTAACATGCCTCCAGGGAAACATTGAAGCCATGATAGACGGCGTCTGGAAGGCGGACAGGGAACGGCTTGCAAGCTGCCACGAAGAAGTGATTCGGCTCGGCAAACTGGTAGAGGATCTGAATATCCTCACCAGTCTTGAATGGAACGACATTGTCCTTGACAAGACGGATTTTGATCTTGCCGCATTGTTAAACGCCGCTGCCGGACAATTTGCACAGGCGGCCGCCGAAAAAAACATTGCTATCGATCTTCATCTTGTCGAAAGTCCCATCAACGCCGACTATAACAGGCTGAAACAGGTTTTTATCAACATCCTCTCCAATGCCTTAAAGTACACAGACAGCGGGGGCATTACCGTATCCGTCAAAAAGGGTGAGAAGAACTGGGATGTATCCATCGCCGATACAGGCATAGGCATAGCGGAAAATGAAATCCCCCATGTCTTTGAACGGTTCTACCGCTCCGATAAATCCAGGAGCCGCAGCACCGGCGGGGCAGGTATCGGGCTTACCATTGCCTCCACCATTGTGAGGGCCCATGGAGGAAGCATCGGCCTTGAAAGTTCGGAGGCGGGGAGTACCTTTACCGTGCGTTTGTAAGAACCGAAAAGGCCGCTTCTTGTCCGCGAACATACGATTTTCAAAAATATACTTGATATTTCCCATAGGTTTACTATGAAATACTGTCAAGGAGGATTTCATTATGAAGAAACGAATCTGTAGAAGCATGTGCTTCGTTCTGGTACTGGCGGCGCTGCCCGCCTCTTCGCTCTGAGCCGGCGCCAAAAAGGACACGGGAAGCCCGGCTCCCGCCGTAGAACCCGCCGCTCCTTCAGAGCCGGTACTTTCGGGGAAGAAGCTCATCGTGGCGGAGGCCAATTCCACCCATCACCTGAATCTCTATGTGGCCTACGAGAAAGGGCTCTTTGCCAAACGGGGTCTGGATGTGGAGATTCAGCAGACCAGTTCCGGGGTTGCGGCAGGGCATCGGCGTTTACTCTGCAAACAAAGCCTGATACAGGAAATCCTCATTGAGGGCTGCATGCATCATGCGGCGTTTCGCGCTGACCCGTTTCTTTTCCATCGTCATTTTTCGCA